>JAZFYO010000211.1:0-3057 GCA_036443615.1 Binatia bacterium
GAACATGCGATGCACCATGCGACGGCTGGCGATTTGGACCGACGCGGGGTGGGGGACATCTGGACGTTGACGGTGAAAGAATATCTGGGATTGCCCCCAGGAAGCGGTTGGCGTATCGGATTTACCGTAATCCGCTGGTGATGTTTGGAATTGGGTCGCTTTTTTTGTTCTTGATATACTATCGCTTTCCGCGCCGCGGGGTGGGCAAGCGAGAACGCCACAGCGTGTATTGGACAAATCTGGCGATTGTTGTCATTTTGACCTTGAGTAGTGTCACCATTGGTATCAAGGCATTCGTATTGATACAGTTACCTGTTATGGTGATTGCAAGCACGGCTGGAGTGTGGCTGTTTTACGTGCACCATCAGTTTGAAGGGGTCTACTGGGAGCATCACGACAAGTGGGATTATGTGACCGCGGCCTTACAAGGCAGTTCATTTTATAAATTGCCTAAGGTTCTGCAGTGGGTCACGGGTAACATCGGATTCCACCATGTTCATCACCTGGCTCCCCGTATTCCCAATTATTACCTCGAAAGGTGCCACGAAGAGAATCCCATTTTCCAGGAAGTGAAGCCAATTACTTTATTGGCCAGCCTGAAATTGCTCACTCTTCGCCTGTGGGATGAAGACCGCCGTCAGTTGGTTGGGTTCGGCCACATCAAAGCCCTTCGGTAGGAGGAGGGAGGGCGCTCTTGCTCGGCTTTGGTGGCTAGCGCGAGTCTCATAAGACCCTGACACAAAAGAGAAAGAAGATGAGCAAACGTTCACAAGTCGCCGCACCCCAACTTGTTCAAATAGTGACGGACGCCCGTGAGCGAACGCTCGAATTGGTCAAAGACCTCGCAGATGCGCAGTTGATCGTTCCAAAAATGGAGATAGTCAATCCTTTTCTTTGGGAGCTTGGACACGTCGCTTTTTTTTATGACGTATTTCTCTTGCGGGTTCTTGGTTCCGATACATTCCTTTTAGAAGGAGCTGAGAATCTATACGATTCCTTTAAGATAGATCATGATGACCGCTGGGATCTCCCCCTCCCCACAAGGGAGAAAACGCTTGAGTACATGCGTCACTTGTTCGACTCGGTTGTCGGCCCTCTTGATTCGCACGAACCGTCCACGAAGGAAACTTATTTATATCTGCTTTCTATACTACACGAAGATATGCATGGGGAGGCTTTTACTTACATGAGGCAGACCCTGGAATATCCTGCACCTGAACTTGGTATTCTCCACGACAAGTTAAATCCTGTTGAAATTGGTCGTGGTCCATTGCCCGGTGATGTTGAAATACCTGGGGCCACGTTTCAGCTTGGCGCGACCCCGGACCTGCCGTTTGTGTTTGATAATGAGAAATGGGCTCATCCAGTGGAAACACCTTCTTTTAGAATTGCTCGTGCCCCCGTGACCAACGCGGAATTTGCCGATTTTGTTGCAGACCGGGGATATCTGCGGCGTGAATTCTGGAGTCATCAAGGTTGGATATGTCGTGTCAAGACAGGCGTTCAACACCCGATCTACTGGAAACGTGGAGAGAAGGGCTGGCTGCGCAGGCATTTCGACACACTTGTTCCACTTGAAGAACATGCCCCTGTCATTCATGTGAACTGGCATGAAGCAGAGGCTTACTGTACTTGGGCGGGGAGACGGCTTCCTACTGAAGCGGAGTGGGAAATGGCAGCCAGTGCAGAACCTGCCCCTGATGGTAACGGTATCACGGAGCGTAAACGAAGGTATCCCTGGGGAGATGAACCACCTTCTCCCTACCGGGCCAACCTAGATTCCCGTTTTCTGGGATGTGTTGACGTCGGAGCATTTCCGTGTGGAGATAGCGCTTTTGGTTGCCGTCAGATGATAGGGAATGTTTGGGAGTGGACCGCTTCAGCCTTTTTCCCCTTTCCAGGGTTTATCGTCGATTCACCCTATAAGGCATATTCAGCACCATGGTTTGGCTATCGTAAGGTCTTGAGGGGGGGAGGTTGGGCCACGCGCTCTCGCCTTGCTTGCAATACTTATCGCAATTTTTTCCTACCTCACCGACGTGATCTATTTGCTGGATTTCGCACCTGCCCCATCTAATACCCTTTCACCGCCCCTTCTGACCAACCGGCCTTCCCTTACCCCGCCAGGTCCTTACGGGGCCACTGCTCGATGACTTCCAGGACATCCTGAAGGGCGTGAGACCGCGCTTTGCTGCTTCGAGCTAGAGGCGACGTCGGACAATTTGCGCCTGAAAGCCGGGGCAGATAGAGAGGGGACTATGTCTTTTATCGTACGGCGGTCTTCCATAAATTTGTCGCCAAGCAAACGACGGCCCCCAGACCGATCATCCCTGAGAACGCAAAGGCGGCTTGGGCAACCCCGACGCTGGCGGGAATCGTCTCGAACAGACCTGAGGGTATCATTAAGGGCAGCACGCGACAGACCACCGCTGTACTGCCCAGCCACAAGGTGGCATCCACCAATGGGGCGCTGGCCAGCCGTTTCTTCATCAGCAACCCCGGAATCACCCGCACGGATACGCCGAAAATGAGGTGGGTGATAAACCCCACTAAGTACATGTGCCGGATCGCGTCGCCGCTGATCGGGGGAGGATATCCAAACAGGGCCGTAGCCCCCAGAAGTATTTCGAAGAAAGCAGCGAGGACGAGCCATGTGTAGGCCGCGTAGACCAGCCTTTCGAATCGGCCAAACTCTCCGTTATCCGGTAGGCCCGGTCTCGTGAGCCGCCGCTCCGGGAGGGGCTGCACCTCGCGCTTTACTGTCCACGGGTCATGGCGACGGGTGAGAAGATCGAGCTGCCACACAAACCAGACCACAATGGCACCCTTAAGAACCATCCCCAGGCTGGAAATGGACCCCGCGATCTCAGGTGTCAACTCTGACAGGAACGGGGAGGCCGGGATCACCTGTAGACACAGCGACAGGAGATAAGCGTACGCAATGGCGCGAGCTGGCCACCTTCCCCCGACCAGGGGCGGAGCATGCCCTGGTGCTCTTTACAGCCCACAGCCTCCCCGAGAAGATTCTTGCCAGGCAAGATCCCTATCCCACCCGGC
>JAZFYO010000212.1:0-2907 GCA_036443615.1 Binatia bacterium
ACAGGACGGGTCATGAACTTCGGCGATCTGACCTTCGCCGCCTTCTGCGGGGTCGGTTATCTGGGCTACAAGACCTGCTACTACCGCACCTTCTCCATCGGGAGAGAGCCTGACCGGCGCGCAAAGGGCTGGTACAAATCCCTGGTGCAGCGCATTAGCCGGGTCATCGATGCCATCAAGCCGGGGGCGACGACCGCTGACGCCGCCAAGCATTTTCCGCCTGCGTCCAAATGGGGTTATAAGGAGGAGGCGGAGCTGCTCACCCTGGAGATAGGTCATGGTATCGGCCTCCACCATTACGGTTACCCGATCATCAACCGACAGTGGTCGCTGAAGCACCCGCAGGTCTTTGAAGAGGGAATGACCATTGCGATTGAAGGGCGCGAGGGTGAACCGGGAGTGGGTGGGGTCCGGCTGGAGGATGCAGTGGTAGTGACCAAAGACGGCGCCGAGCTTCTCGACCACTGGCCGCGAGAGGAGATCCTCGTTGCCCCTCGGGGCTAAGGCAAAATCGGCCTGCCAATAATCAGCCGGCGTTGACTCGCATCTGACGGGTGTTTATGGAAGAAGAGCTTGCGAAGAAGATAGTTCACAGTCTGCGGGAGGCAGGCATCAATTTTCTTACTTCCCTGCCTGAAACCCGGCTGAGTCAGATTCTCCCTCTCATTCGAGAAGACCCCTCCATCGAGCTTGTCCCTGTCGCCAGTGAGGCCGAGGGAGTTACCATTGCGGCCGGGGCTGTCCTGGGAGGTAAGCAGGCCGCCTTTTATTTGGAAAATTCGGGACTGTACGTTTCATCATACAGTCTGCTCACGACAGGGAAACAGTTGGGAGTGCCGATCTTGTTAATCGTGGGTTATTTGGGGGGATTCGGGGACCGGCGAAACAGCTTTCTCTATGCGACTATGGGTACCAGGACAATCCCTCTTCTCGAGGGATTGGGCATCGAGTACTGGGTACTCGAAGACGGTAAAGATCTTGAGATTAAAGTTAAGGATGCCGTGCGGACCATGAACTCTCTCAGGGCCCCCGTAGCCCTGCTCTTTGCGGGAGAATTCACCGTATGATCCGCTATGAGTGTTTAGAGCTGCTCGCTCCGCTGGTTACGGACCAGCTGGTCGTGGCTTCCCAAAGCGGGCAGAAGATCGAATGGGGGCATCTCTCAAACCACGAGGGAAATCTGCTGCTGGGATTGATGGGATGCGCGCTGGGCGTGGGCATGGGTTTAGCCCTGGCGCTGCCGCATCGGCGGGTACTGGTGCTGGAATCGGACGGGAGCATCCTCCTCTCTCTGTTCAACTTGGCGACGCTCGCCAACCTGAATCCTCCCAACCTGGGAGTCCTCGTTTTTGACAATGGCGTTTATAGCGGGAGCCGGATTAGCGAACCGACGGCCACTGCCGGAAAAACAGACCTTGCAGCGATGGCAAAGGGAGCGGGGATTCAGCACTCGGTTACAGTTAGAGACATCGCGGGGTTCAAGAAAGAGGGCGTGCCGGCGCTCAGTCAGAAGGGGCTGCGTTTCGTTGTTTGCAAAGTCGAGGAGAGCCTACTCCATCGGGAGATACCTCGGCCGACCATGGATCTTGCGGAGAACAAGTACAGGTTTGTGAGATACCTGGAGCGAACGGAGGGAAAGGCCAACCCTTTCATAGGACGCGGCTAGCTGCGGGGCAGGCGGTTATACAGGCCTCGATCGAAGGCTGCCAGCCCCAGGGGCTTTTCCTTAACGTAAGTGTGCCCCGTCCAGCTTCTCGCGCAGGAAGGAACTCACATCTTTCCAGTAGTAGCCCACGTTCCAAAAGAGTCTGTGTCCACCTCCACGATCGTAACGAATGGCCCGACACTCTTTTCCATTCGCTCGGAGGGCCCGCTCCAGCATCTCGAAATCTTCCAAAATTAGGGAGCGATCTCCCGCCTCGACTAAAAGCAAGACAGGCGAGTTGAGTGAAGCAACACGCTGGACCGCCTCGGCAAAGCGGCCACGCCCAGGTGCAGGGGCCAGGATTAGAAGGGCCTTGAGATCATTTCGCTCGACGCCGACCATGAGGGTCAGGAGGCCCCCGCGTGAAAAGCCCATGAGCGCCACCCGCGTTGGGTCAACATCCGGTAGGGTCTTAACATAGTCCACCGCCCGGGAAATTTCTTTTTTGTGGCCAGGGATGTTCCCTCTGCCACTATCCCGAATCGGGGCGAGTGCTAAGAAACCATCCTTGGCCAGGGCACGGCAGAATTCATCAAGGTCATAGCCGCGTTTGCTCGCACCATCGTAGCCTTCCATGTCGACGATCCTACCGTGGTTGTAAACCACTGCAGGGAACGGTCCCTTTCCTTCAGGCCGACAAATTAGAGCCTGACCTTTTTCTCCACCGAATTGGTAGCTCACCAGGGATGCTTCGGCGTAGGAATGAATCGCAAAGAAAAGCAGCACTAAAAAGTTGATGGGATTTCTCATCAGACATCGCACAAAACAACACCCCGTTGGCTGATTCTGGCTGGGCTGCCTTTTTTGTTGTCAAATTTGTTTCTATACCCTGTTGCCAGAAATGAAAACCTATTGCGTGATCTCTTGGTCAGAGGTGGAAGGAGACTCCGTCTATAGATGACGTGGTGTTGACTCCCCTGATAACTCGGTGGGAGAATGCTGCGGAATCAAAACAGGACAGGAGATTTTTCATGAGTGACCCGAGGGAGCGTTTGCTCTCAGCCCTCAAACAAGGGGTCGGTCTACAGGACGAATTTAATTATTACCTCTCCTGGGAGGATTACGTATCCTATCCAGATCCTTTGCCCAGAACGAAATTCGAGGTTAGAGAGGTCCAGGAGACTATCCTCCGCTATCCGAATCCGGAGAAACCGAAGGAGTTATATCGGTGGGACATCCATGGGAGGGTCCTGGTCCCGGAG
>JAZFYO010000213.1:0-2148 GCA_036443615.1 Binatia bacterium
TCTCTTCGCATCACCTTGAGTGCCTGGGCAAATTCCTGCTCCACAACAAAAAGGCGCTTGTCCGATGCGCCCGGATCATCTTGGCCCGGATCGCGAACCGCATAGATCAAGCCCTCTCCAGAGGAGAGACCGGAGGTGATACAGTCTTTCCAAGTCGGGTCTACCTCAGAGAGCATGTATCGGGGCGTAGACCAGCTCTGTCCCTTTCGTCCTTTACTCGTTTGTCCCACCAATACCGGGTTAATACGGAGCGAGTGGTGGTCAAACTCTACACGGAAATGGGGGACCGGGCCGATCAGGTTCCCGAACCCCGCGAGGATATGGGCGAGCACTCCTATCGGGTCGGCTTCCGTGTAGGGATCGATGGTCTTGACAATCTCCCCAGGCAGGCCGGTCAGAGCTTCTTCGGGAAGTTCTGGCCAGGCGTCATTGAATTGGGAAGAGATAGGTTTAGCAGATTTCATGATCTCTTGGGTGGTCATTGATGCTCCTACTTCGATGATCTTCATCGTTGTTCCCTTTCTTCCCCGGCCCGGCAGAGGGATTGAAGGTAATCTTTCAACTCCTGAGGGATGATGATGACCCTTCGGCCAAGGCGACGGGAGGGGATCTCCCCACGCTCGATCATTCTCCTAGCAGCCGCCTCGCTACAGCCGAGTAGACGGGCTACGTCTGGAACTCGGTAGATTAATTGCTCGGTTTGCACTGCACTACACCTCCGTGGATTGCACGTTTCCTTATCCGATGCTACCTCTGTGATCGCGTTGCGTCAGGGCGTAACCCCTTTGCCTTATTAGCCGCACGAGACATGGGTAGGGCTTCAATATTTCCCACAATTCAAAAACATTATGGGGTATGGAATAGACGAGAGAGGGTTACCGACGGCGGGCGAGTTCTGGAAATTCGAGTTCGGCCCGTTCGACCAGGCGCCTCACTCGATCAAAAGACCAGTTCCAGTGGTGGGCAAGAAGGCCATAGACCAGGTCGTGTTTCCTGACGTCGCGTTTCGGGACAGCCCGACGGGCAACCTGCATCGCTACCTCAGGGGGAAGGGGCTTCTGCTTGGTGAACGTGGCAAAAAGGTTCCATATGTCGGAAGGATCGTATTTAGGATGATTAGGGTCGACGTAGCTCTCATGAGAGTATTGAGATTTCATGTGGAGTTCTTGGACAAGTTCTGCAGTGCGGGCAATCAAACTCTCCTGGGTTTCACCATCCTTTCGACGGAAGGAGGTAGACGGGTACTTTTTTAGCTCGTCATACAGATCATTAAATTCCATGAGAGAATCCTCGGCCTCCCATTCACTCATCTTACGCTTACGTCCTCTACGTTTGGGGGACTTAACACGCTCCACTGTGTGTCCCGGTAACATCCTTCCAACCCACACTGAAAGGAGTCTTTGGAGTGCCTCCCGAGCTGCTTGCTTCGCTCCCGCCGGAAGGATAGGCTCATCTGGGTCGATGGAAGCCCCGATCTCATACAGTACTGGCAACACCTCGGCACCGGTCATGCGGAGCAGCTCACTTAGATGGGCAATTTGTCTGAACACCACCGGGTGGGCGATAGCGTAAGGTTGGTTTTGGAGAAGCTGGGCGAGCTTTTCGATGTCGCCCCTCTTCAGTGCGGAATTGATCCGTTGCTCAACGCCCGGAGCCCACCACATCTGTACATTGGTCTTGTAATCGGACGGTTGCAGGGCAGACCGCAGCAACCCTCCCTGCCGAAGGTGTTTGGCAAGTCGCAAGTTATCGGGATGCCAAAGATGCTCCTCGATTACCATGACGGGGACAGCTTCCGTTTTTCTGACCGGAGCCATGACCTTCTTTCCCGCCTTTTTCTCTCTACTTTGTTCTTCCCGCCTAATACGCTCCCCGTAGCGGCGGACGCGGGACTGTAAGGTCTTCACTTTGATTCCCTGTTCCTTTGCGATCTTAGCCCATGATGTCCCTTTTCCGTACTGCCAGAAGGCGTCCTGCATATCCGGGGGAAGGTGCTCCAGACGCTGCTCTGCCTCTTTAAACCTGGCCTGTTTTAACTCATTCTTTTCAATCTGGATCAACTCGTCCTCAGGGCTTTGGTACGGATCATCCAGCTTCTGTTCCAGCTTCAGTCTGTCTACTATCTCCTTCTCTTTCTTACGAGACCTG
>JAZFYO010000214.1:0-14208 GCA_036443615.1 Binatia bacterium
CGATGCAAAGGGAGCTGGCGTGCCTGAGCGAAAGATTGGTTCTGAGGCGTTGGCAGCCTCTGCGAAGCTGAGGAAAAGCAGCATCGAGTGTTTGAGCGCAGCGAGTTTCGAGGCTGCCCGAGGCGAGAAGCCAAGGCTTCCCGCCGAGGGGCCACTGAAGCGAAGGGATGGCAGCTCCTGTAAAAGCCCGCTCAAGCCCTTGTCAGGACTGGGGTTCTCAACTCACGAAACCACACTTTTCGTAAAAGAGCCCACCGAGTGTTGACGCAATCAAGATGCTCGCATACTCTTAGGAAAGAAACCGGGAGTTGTCAGATGCGTATAATTGTTGGTGCGATGGTTATGACTGCGGTGGTATTTCTGGCGCCTGCTGCTCCGGCAAGCCAGACCGATAAGCGCCTGAATACCATCTTCGAGCGTCTAAGTTCCACTGACAGCAAGGCCGAAGCAGCAAAACTCACCAATCTGGTCTGGGCGATCTGGCACGAGTCTGACAACGAGATCGTCAACTCCTTCATGTCCAAGGGCATCGAGGAGATGTCGCAGCGCAACTACGAGGATTCGGTGGCCTCCTTCAGCAAGGTAGTGGAGCTAGACCCCAACTTTGCCGAAGGCTGGAACAAACGGGCCACGGCCTATTATTTAATGGGAGATCTCGAGTCGTCGATCCGCGACGTCGACCGAACCCTTGCCCTAGAGCCGCGCCACTTCGGGGCGCTCTCAGGGCTCGGTTTAATCTATCTCGCCTTTGGCGAAGGCTGGGAGGCGCTCAAAGCCTTCAAGGCGGCGCTCAGGGTTAATCCCCACCTTGCCGGTCCCCAAGCACACGTCAAGGAGCTGCAGCGGAACCTGCGCGGCAAGCCGATCTGATTGAGGCCTCACCCTGCCCTTGTCGGAAAGGCCGGGGGAATTATATCCTCTGTCCTTCTACCCGCCCAGTCCCTGTTGGCCCAGTTTTCCCATGCTTTGTTCGCAACTTCCTCCGCCCGGTTGTAGAGGTCGGTCTCGTCAATTCGGCTCGATCGGCCATCTTTAATTACGACTTCGCCATTAACAATAACCGTCTCAACATCAGCCCCGCTGCCATACTCTACCAGGGCCGTGATTGGGTCCCGGACGGGACCGTATCGGCTCTGCCGCAAATTCACAATGACCATATCAGCCCTGGCCCCCTCGGTGAGCCGTCCGAGATCCTCCCTTCCGAGAGCCTTAGCGCCCCAAACCGTGGCCGCATTGAATACCGATGCAGCCCTCGCACCGCTGAACTTCCGATCCACGAGTCGCGAGAAGAGAGAGGCGTAGCGCATCTCCGAGATGATATCTAAAGGATAGGTATCTGTACCAAGGCCCACGTTGACACCCGATTCAATATACCGGTCGAAGGATTCCAGGACCATGGCCATTTTCGCATACTTGTGCGCGCAATGGCCCACGGAAGCGCCGGATGCAGCCACCATCTCGATCTCCTTGCCTTCAGGGTAGTCCACAAGCGAATGACCAGCCACGACAACCAGGTGGCCCAAGACCGTCTTGGGTCCCAGGACACCAGCGTCCCCGAGGTACTCCATCACTGGTTTCCGATAGTCATAAAGGATGCGATTAAACTCCCGGATGTTTCCACCCGCGTGGATATGTATGCCTACAGCCAACTCCCGGGCGGCCTCAGCTGTCTCCTTCAAGAGCGACGGTTCACAGGTATCCGCCTGTGCGGGATTCAAGATTCCTTGCAGGCGTCCATTACACGCGCCATGAAACTTTTTAATGAAATCAACGGCCGTCTTAAGACCCTGCCTCCCCCGATCTGGCCGGTCTTCGTAGTAATGCCCCCCGTTTGAATCAGTAAATATATCGCTGCTGCGAAAGGGGGGAGAAAAAAATACCCGCGCCCCGATCCGATCTACTATCTCTACGTAATTATCCCAGTCGCCAGGTGCTCCTCCGGGATCGAGGATTGTCGTCGCGCCGTTTCTTAGAGCGCTAAAGAGGGCATACTCGCGTCCCACAGCGATTACCGGCGGTGGAGGAGGACTGGTTTTTCCCTTCATGGGTGCGCCAAAGATGAAGTAATTCGCACCCAGGTAGTCCTTCTTAGTCACGTCGGTAATCAGGTAATCCCCGACGTTGAGTTGTGAATGGACATGAAGGTTGACAAATCCCGGGCATACCAGCTTCCCCCTTGCCTCGATGACCTGATCCGCTTTCCGGGATCGATCGGTCCCTACGTAGGCAATGGTATCCCCATCAACCAGGACGGTACCGTCTGGAATGAGCTCATGGCTCTTACCGGACCAGCCGACTACGACACCGCCGTCAACTCTGATGGCCATAGGCTTCTCCTCTGTATTACCTAAATGTAGTGCTGAATTTCCTGCAGGCTGGGGGGAAAGAAGAGCTCCTCGATCTTGGGCTTCTTTTTAATGATCCCCTGTTCGTATTCATACCGCACAATCGCTTCCAGATTCGATCGATTATCCTCAAGGTTATAGGGCCAGGGGTCGAGACCAAACAGCGCTTCTTGCTCTTGCAAATGCTCCTTCATCCACACCAGGGCAAAATTCCGGGGATCGCGCATGCGCTCGTAGCAAATCTCTTTTGATTTTTGGAAGGCCCGCAGGATACTTATTCCTACCCAGGGGGCCTTCTCCAGGATCTCATTTTTGATCACCACCGTGTGCATGATCGGAAAATGCCCGCTCTTTCTGAAATAGTCGATCTCTGCCTCTTTTGGATTCGGAAAAAGGAGACCTACCTTTGGGGAGCCGTTTCTGATTGAAGGGAGGATCTCTGGATAAAGCGCCCCTTCCAGTTCACCGCCGAGGAGCATCTGATCGATGTCTTTCCCTTTCGGAACATAGCGGACCTTCATCCATTTAGCCGGCTCAACGGGCATATCCTCCTTTTCCTGGCACCACCACTCGATGCTCTTCAGATCAACCCCGTAATGGTCCTGCAAAATGCCGCGCATCCACAACCCAGCGGAGTTTTGCAGCGTATCCAACCCGACCCTCTTTCCGTTGAGGTCGGACGGTTTCTCAACCCCGCAGTCCATCCGCTTGAACATGTAGGCATGGCGGAAGCGTCGATGAGGAAAAACCGGGATAGCAGTCATCGCCCTCCCCCTATCCCAGGCTAGGATGTAGGAGACAAGGGATAGCTCACAGACATCAAATTCGTCAAATCGAATCATCCTGCTGTGTCTCTCGGGCGAGGACATAGTGAGAACGTTGAGATCAACCCCTTCCGGCGTGACCGCCCCGGTAATCAAAGAGTTTAAAGTATCGTAGTTGCCACAAGCCAGACATAGCTTTATTTTGGCCATGGATCTCCCCCCAGTTGTTTTCGGTATTCCTCCGGTGTGTCGATATCGATGACAACCCCCCTGTCTTCTGTCTCTATTTCCAGCGTCTCATCTCGATGGGCACGGACCACGCCCTTCGCCCCCTGATCCAGCGGAGCGCTAAAAAGTTCCGGAAAAAGTCTACTCCCGATGAGAACCGGATGACCCCGCTGGCCCCTGTAACGGGGAACCACAATGAGCTTTTTCGAATCGTAAAATTTTTCAATCATGTCGTCGATCAAAGAGCGATTCAAATAGGGGTGGTCTACAAGATGAACAAACACCCCATCCACCTCTTCTTTGGATATCCCTGCTTCAAGACTCTGAAGAGCGACGATCAGCGAGGAGAGCTGACCCCTGGCATAGTCTTTATTAACAACAATATCGATGGGAAGCTGTTGAATCCTCGGTCTGATTTCCTTCGCGTGGTGGCCGAGAACGACAACAATCTTTCCGACCTTGCTGGCATTGAAGACCGAGACAATTCGCTCAATAAAGGATGCTCCTTCCAACGACAGCAGGGCCTTGGGCCTGCCCATCCTGCTTGACTCACCAGCGGAAAGAACAATAGCAGCAATCATAACCCTATCAGAGCGTTCAGGATTTTAAACCGAGTAGGGCGAGACCGGACTGATCCTCAGATAGTCCACGGGCAGAGGATCAGTGTTTTTCCCTTCATCAATCTCCCTCATGCGCTCCTCGCTTAGCGGATAACCAAAGGTCTCATTCCTAAGGCGAAGGTGAATTCTGGCCTTTGCTTCAATGATCCTCTTGGCCCGGAGAAAATCCTCATCCGTACGGAGCCTCTTGGCCGCCTCGGGAATATGGACTGGGCCGTGACGCATCTCATCCTCAAAAATAATCTTCATCGCCTCTGCAATCCGCACTTCGATTTCACCGTTAGAGTACGAAACGAAGGGATATTCAAGTACTTTGCTCCCACTGTAAAAAATCGCCGCCCCTCCCCCTTCAAAGAAACTCATGGCGATTCCGGCCAGCTCCCCATATTGCTCGTATAGCCGGTTAGTCACCTTGATCTCCTCTGTCATGTCCGGAAGGTCTGTGTGCCCCCTGCGTTCCTTAAGTGTTCCCGAAAGGGGGAGGAGGGCCTTGGGATCCATCTTCTCTCTTTTCAGATCTTCAAGAATATCCGCCAGAAGCCGGTAGTGCCTGACCTCCTCGTATATGGATCGAATGGCAGCCTCGAATTCATGCCGGTCAACCGAACTGTCTATCCCCTCGAACATGGCGGGCGCATCCTCGAGGAGTCTCGCCACGGTCCCCAGCTCACGAGCCGCCTGGAGAGTGAGCCACCTTATATCATCCTCCTTGGTCCGCTTGCGGGAAAAATAAACTCGGACAACCTCTGCCTCCCCCGCCCACCACTGCAGGACAGCTCCCTGAAGCTCCTCCATGCGACGCCGTAAGGCCTGGTCCCCCTGCTCCTTCATTTCCCCTTTTCTCTATCGCCCGCTCCTGTTCCCTTCATCATCTCCCAGCAACCGCTTATTCAGATGTTTTCTAATTTCTTTAAAGTGGCGGCGTAATCTTGCAAAGCATCTTCCAACGGATAGTCTGGTTCATAGCCAAGCTGGTCACGGGACCGGGAAAAGTCGGCCGGTAGTCGTACTTCCGGGTAGGGCATCGGTTTTCCGCCTTTAGCGAGTGTGATCCTTGACTCAGGAAAATGTTTTTTCAAGGCTTGAAGGATATCATCCCCGCTGATCAGCTTCCCGCTTCCGATGTGGAAGGTTTTATCCTTGAGTTTGTCCTTTAGGCACGCCAAGACGGTGCCCTTTGCCGCATCTTTCCCGTAGAGAATTTCAGCGGGGCCGTAAGGCCACTTGATACTCGCATCCTGGCCCTTCAGTGCGGCTCTGATCATGTCCTGAATGCCCTGCTCTCGGGTTGCCTTCAAGGCCACAGGGGAAGGACCATAGAGACCTCCGACATAACGGACACAGACGAATTCAAAGCCGAAGCGCTGCGCGTAGGTTCGCCCGAGAAACTCCGAACTGGCCTTCGTCGCGGCATAGACGGATGGGGGATTGAGGGGAATGGTCTCATCGATCTTCTGTAGCCCCTCGCCTAATGATCCCAGATAGACGGTCCCAGAGCTTGGAAAAACCACCCGCGAAACCCCCTCCAAGCGCGCCGCTTCGAGCACGTTGACCGTACCCAAAAGATTCAGCCGAACGCCGCTGTAGGGGCGCCTCTGGACCTCCTCGCCCAAATATGCCGCCAAGTGGATGATCCTATCAACCTGGTGATCACGGAGCGCCGAAATCAGCCCCGGCAGATCCAAGATATCGCCCCTAACACCCTGGATTGACTTGGCGTCTAGACCCACTGCGCTGAGCAGCTTTTCGTTCAAAGCCACGTCAAAGACCACTGGCCGCTCCCCTCTCTCCAAGAGCATGCCCGCCACATAGGCACCGACCAGGCCGGTTCCACCGGTCACCAGGATTCCCTTTTGCGCCATGTTCCTTTCTCCAGCAACCTGCCTACAATAAAACCCCACCTCAGTCAAATTTAGCTCTTGATCCTGAATGCCTCTAGCCACCCGTGCCGGTAAAGACGAGCACATAGATGAGTAGAAGATAGATGCCGGTCATGGATGCCGCATCCAGGTTGGACAGGGTGTGGTCTTCCTCGATGTATTGGAGGAGGACAAAGAAGAGGGGGAAGAGAAGAACCACGATGCTTGTGGTCGTAAAATCGATCGGGATCACATAGCGAGGGTCGCCGGTTAGGAGAGAAAAGAGTCCGATCATTAGCAAGGTAAAGGGAACAACCAGAAACATCACCTGCGTGATGCCGCCAAAGACGTTGGAGAGGGCGACGCCGAGATCGCCTCGGCGATGGGCCTTGTAGACAATGACGTATTCAGAGATGCCGGCAAAGAAGGCGAGGATGAGACCGGTTACCACTGCGGGCAATTGGAAGGTGTGTATAGCGTCCACCGCAAAACTCGAAACGCTCTCCCCTCCCAGCGCTGAGCCCAGGACCCCGAGGAGAAAGAGTCCCACGATCCCTTGCCAATGCGTGGGGTGGCCCAGGGTATGCGGGTCGGCGGGCAGGTGCTCTTCCTTGCTCCCGGCGTAGTATTTAATCAAGGTGTACAGGTAATAGGCAAAGATGGTGAACATAATCGCCGCGGTAAAGAGGAGATCGGACCAATCGAGAAATTCTTTATGAGCCTCCGTCCTCAGGCCCAGCATCATCAGGCCGATGGTGAGACAGATCCCTGCTCCGGCAATCAAGACTTCTGTCCCCGCCTTTGTGATCGCCGGGGGCATGACGAATTTCCCCTCCTGGTCCTTCGGGAGAAAGAAGGAATAGATGCTGAAGATCAGCGCGTTGTTGTAAATGGTCATAACGGCGATTATGAGGGCGGTGAGAGGCTCCGTCCGGACCACAAGGGCGATCAATACGAACTCGGGCAACGTAGATAAGATCTCCCCTACCGTGCCGGCCACATACCCATTCCAGCGAAGCCGTGCGCCGAGCCGCTCCACAGACTGCATCAGCGCCTCGCATGCCCCCTGGAGGATGAAAAGCCCGGTGATGAGTTTAAACAGCGAGAACAGCCCCTCCAGGGCAAGGAGTCCGCGGGCTGGGCCCAAACCGAGGGGGACCCTCAGGGCAATCGCCGCCCAGAAGAAAAAGCCTAACAGCATCAGCTTTTGCCACCCTGCAAGTCTTCTCGCCTGGTCCGCTGTTCCTACCAAAGACGGTCCTCCTTGTGCCGGAAGCAATGTTATCATAGGAACAAGTCGAAGAGTTAGCTTTTTACATCTTGATATTTTACTTATGGATGGGATGATGTTGAGGATTTGAATAGGAGCTGACTCTCAACTATAAACAACGAAGGAGGGGCACATGCGAAATACGCGTTACGATTATCTTCCCACCATTAAACGAAAGGACCTCCGGTGGCCGAACGGCGCAAGGGTCGCCTTGTGGGTTTGCCCGAATATCGAGTATTTTCATATCGACAAACCCATCCCAAACTTTGGAAGTCCAAAGATGCCGGACGTCAGGAGCTACTCGCTGCGGGATTACGGCTCACGAGTGGGAATTTTTCGTCTGATGGACGTTCTGGATAAATACGGGATAAGGGCAAGCGTCTTGCTCAACGCCGAGGTGTGTGAAGAGCACCCTGCCATCATTGAGGAGGGAGTGAGGCGAAACTGGGAATGGCTGGGGCATGGAATAACCAACAACCTGCCATTGAACGAATACCCCTTGGAAGAAGAGAGACAGGCTATCCGGCAGGTTAAAGAAACGATCACTGCCGCGGTCGGCACGCCTCCAAGAGGCTGGCTCGGGCCGGCACTGGCCGAGACCTTTAACACACCGGATCACCTTGCCGCCGAGGGATTTGAGTATCTATGTGATTGGGGCTGCGACGATCAACCCGTTCCCATGCGAGTAAAGACCGGCCGGATGATCGTAGTTCCCTATGAACAAGGGCTCAATGATATCAATTTGTTCCTGCGGTCGAACCACACGCCCGAGGAATATTTCCGACTAGCCTGTGATCAATTCGACACGCTTTACAGAGAGGGTGAAAATGGCGGAAGGGTGATGGCGCTCCCCTTGCATCCTTTTATTATTGGAATTCCCTATCGCATAAAATACCTGGACAAGGCATTGGAATATATCTGCTCCCATGAAAAGGTTTGGCTTGCAACCGGCGGAGAGATTGCGAATTGGTATTTTGAACAGTACCATAAACAACCTGCCTAGCCCGATTCAAAAACAAGATCCTATGTCAGCTAAATCCAGGAGAAGCGTTGAGCTATGAAGTGGTGCAGGTTTCAGGCGAAAGACGGGGCTGCCTACGGCATCATCGAAGGTGAGAGCGTAGTCGAGATTTCGGGTAGTCCCTTTGACCATTACACCAAGACCGGGAAAACCCACCCCCTCAGCTCGGTGAAACTTCTGGCTCCGGTGATCCCACCCACCTTCTACGCTGCAGGGATCAACTACCCGGAGCATGTGACCTGGGCGGCCAAGATGCGGGGCGAGGAGCCGGCATTACCCAAGAAGGCGGATATTGGTTACCGGGCAAATAATGCTCTGATCGCGCATGAAGAGCCGATCATCGTACCCAAGGATGCCACCGAGCTAGTGCAGTATGAAGGCGAACTCGTAGTCGTTATCGGCAAGAAGTGTAAGAAGGTCTCCGAGAAAGAGGCACTAGACTTTGTGTTTGGCTACACTATCGGCAACGATGTCAGCGAGCGATCTTGGCAGCGCAATGACCGAACCATGTGGCGGGGCAAGAACACCGACACATTCAAGCCGATGGGCCCTTGGATCGTAACCGATCTCGATCCCGACGACATACATATCAAGATCACCCTCAGCGGAAGAGTAGTAGGCGAGTACGACGTTAAGACGGCTATCTTTGGGGTGCGCCATTATATCAGCGAGATGAGCCGATACCTGACTCTGGTTCCCGGTGATGTCATCTGGATGGGAACCGATGGGGCCACCGAGAACATGAAGGACGGTGATGTCGTAGAGATCGAGGCCAGCGATATCGGGGTGCTGCGCAACACGGTAGTTTGGGAACGTTAGGTGAAGGAAACTTGACAGACGATTCCGTAAGCTAAATCCACTGGGACATTCGAACGGATCCCAGTCCAGTGCAAAGACAAAGCCAAGCGGCCTGCCACAGCCTGGAGCATGACGATATTAATCCTCACCCTATCCGACACCACTGCGAAAGGGCTGTAAAAACACATATTTGACAAATGGGAGATTAAGAGTTAGTTTTCGCTTTTAAAGACGCTCCAGTTGTGGTTATCTGGTTTAAGAGTACCTGTCTGCAACAAGTCAGAAAGCTATAAATTAATGAAAATCCTGAACATTTCATACGCCTTGCCCGGGAAGGAAGTATCCAATGATAACTTGATTGACGAGATCGTAGAAAGTAACCGGGCTCATATGTCCTCCAAGGAACTACAATTCCTTGTGGATAAGTTGAAGAGATTCTTCAGCATGTCCGGAACCGTGAACCGTTACCATAGGGGTATCGGAGAAAGGGCAATAGATTTTGCCATGAGGGCCGGCAAAGAAGCCTTGAAGAAAGCGGGGGTCAAGCCTGAGGACGTGGATCTACTCATCTACGCCGGGGTGGGAAGGGGGTGGATGGAGCCTGCCACCGCGTACCTATTCCAAAGTGAATTGGGACTTAAATTCGCCACCTGCTTTGATGTCCTCGATGCCTGCGCTAGCTGGATTCGGAGCATGATCATAGCGAAAAGTTTTCTTGCCCAGAAGATCTACAAATTAATCATGATCCTAAACTGCGAGTTCAACTTCAGAGAATATGCCAACTTTGAGTTCAAGAGCACCAAGGAGTTGGAAAACTCTTTTTCAGCCTTCACCATAGGAGAGGCGGCTACCGCCACCCTTCTGACCTCAGATGACGCAAATGATGACTCTATTTTCTCCTTCAGAACGTGGGGAGAAAAGCATGGGCTGTGCAAGATCCCCCTTCCGAATGCGCTGGAATTTACTCCAAGAAATGCTACCGACGGACTCAGACCCATGTCTTTCTATACAATTCCGGGGGAATTGGTGTCTTTCACCGTCAAAAAACTGGTAGCGCATTTTAACGAAACTCAAGCTATCGCCGGCAGGTTACACGATCTCGTGGTCAGTCATGCCGTCAGCGTGCCGTCTCACTCCACAGTGATAAAACTTTTGAATCTCGACCCGAGTCGGGCCTTTGAGACTCATTCCCGGTTTGGAAATACCGTATCGGCATCTCTCCCACTGGCATTGGCCGTGGCCGAGGCGGAAGGAAGGCTCGAACGAGGGATGAGGGTACTACTGCTCATGGGGAGCGCCGGTGTGAGCACCGCTCTGGGTTCGTTCACCTACTAATTTGACGGTGTGCTTGTCCCATCAACTCCGGTCTTTTTCCATTCCTAAATTCTGACTCCCAGATGACCTTTTCTGTGGATCAAATCAGGCACCTTTACGACTTTCAATCTCATTTCCTGACACTCAACGGCTACAAATTTCACTACCTGGATGAAGGGCAGGGTGAGCCTTTGGTCATGCTTCACGGAAACCCTAGTTGGTCGTTCATGTATCGGGAACTCGTTCGATCCCTACGGGACTCCTACCGCACGGTCGTACCCGATCACATTGGCTGCGGCCTATCTGACAAACCCGGTGTTGGCAATTACGAGTATACGCTGGAACAGAGGGTCTCCGATTTGGAGGCGCTGCTCGACCAGATTGGAGCGATTCGGAACCTTACATTGGTCATGCACGATTGGGGCGGGCCGATCGGAATGACCTATGCCGCCCGCAATCCGTCGAGGATTCGACGACTTATCGTGTTGAATTCAGCGGCATTCCTTCTGCCTCCAGGAAAAGCCCTTCACTGGTCCCTGTCATTCTGCAAAAGATCTCTAGCAGCGGAGTTTCTTATCCGAAGGTTGAACGCCTTTGCCCGTATTGCCGGTTACGTTGGTTGCCGGGGGCGTCCGATGCCGCGGGAGATCCGGCATGCCTACGCAGGCCCTTATGACTCCTGGCAACACAGGATTGCGACGCTCTGTTTCGTCCGGGATATCCCCCTGACCCCCGCCGATCCCGCCTATGCAGCGCTCAAGATTACACAGGATAATCTCTATCGGTTTCAGCAGACACCCATGTTGATCTGCTGGGGAGAAAAGGATTTTGTCTTTGACCGGGATTTTCTAAATGAATGGATCAGACGCTTCCCAAACGCCGAGGTGCACCGATTTCCTACGGCGGGGCATTACGTTCTCGAGGAGAGTCCTGAGGCAATCATTCCGCTGGTCCGCAACTTTCTGGCCAGCCATAACCTGAATCAGCAAGCGACATGAGCAGCTCGATCAACATCGCAGCCAGCCTTTCGATCGCGGCAGCGGAGCGGCCAGCCCAACTGGCCATTATTTCTCCCGGTGGCGTTCTGACCAATCGTGAACTGGAGGAGAAGAGCAACCGCTGCGCTCTGGGGCTGAGGCATTTAGGCATCCAACGAAACACTCGGGCCGTCCTTATGGTACAGCCTGGCATCGACTTCCTCGTATTGGCCTTTGCCCTGATGAAAATCAATGCAATTCTGGTTTTGGTCGACCCCGGCATCGGGCGGCAAAACCTGAAAAAATGTCTGGAGGACTCGAAACCGGAAGTCTTTATTGGAACCCCTTTAGCCCATGCCGCCCGCATCCTATTCGGCTGGGCCCGCAAGACGGTGCAACTCTGCCTAACCGTTGGACGATTACGCTTTTGGCGGGGGCCATCGCTGAAGCAGGTAATGGATCTCGGCAGTGCGGGTCAGCCCTTCAATCCTGAACCTTCGGCAAGGGACAATCCGGCTGCCATTCTGTTTACCTCCGGCAGCACCGGCATACCCAAAGGGGTCGTTTACACGCACGGGATGTTCTCCTCCCAAGTGAGCCTTCTTCGAGATCACTTCAGAATCGAGCCCGGTGAGATTGACCTGGCCACGTTTCCGCTGTTTGCCCTGTTCGATCCCGCACTAGGGATGACCACTGTCTTTCCCAAAATGGATTTTACCCAGCCCGGCCACGTCGACCCTCTGAATATCATCACCCCCATCCAGAGATATAAAGTGACCCATATGTTTGGCTCCCCAGCGTTGCTTGATCGCGTCGGGCGGTATGGAGAACGCCTTGGGACCAAACTTCCCACCCTCAGGCGTGTACTTTCGGCCGGTGCACCGGTCGCGATAAAGGTCCTCAGGCGTTTCTCGAGTTTGCTGACAGCAGATGCGGATATCCACACCCCCTATGGGGCCACAGAAGCCTTACCGGTCTGCTCGATTGCCGGCCGCGAGCTAACAAAAGAAACCGGAACCGGTGAGGGAAAGGGGGTATGCGTTGGCCGCCCTCTTCCGGGGGTTCATCTGGCAATCATCCAGATCAGCGACGAGCCGATTAAAACCTGGTCGGATGACCTCCTTGTCCCTCCGTCTGAAATCGGAGAGTTGGTGGTCTGGGGGCCCAATGTCTCTAGGGCTTATTTTGGACGTCCTGATGCCGATGACCTTGCCAAAATCAGCGGCACCCAGGGGGAACTGCGCCACCGTATGGGAGACCTCGGTTACCTGGACGAAATGGGACGAGTCTGGTTCTGCGGTCGCAAGTCACATCGGGTCATCACCTCGCAAGAAACCCTATTCAGTGTTCCTTGCGAAGGCGTCTTCAATCAGCATCCCAGGGTTTATCGCAGCGCTCTTGTCGGAGTAGGTAACCCGCCCCAACAGATACCTGCCCTGTGCGTGGAGCTGGAGTACGAGACCAAGGACAAGAGGCAAGGGTTGCAGCAGCTCAGACAAGAAATACTCGATCTAGGCGCTCGAAATCCTCAGACAAAGGGGATCAGGATGCTGTTCTTTCATCCCTCCTTTCCCGTTGACGTGCGGCACAACGCGAAAATCTTCCGCGAAAGGCTCGCTGTTTGGGCAGGTAAGCAAATTTCATGAAGGCGCTGGTGACCGGAGGGGGCGGTTTTTTAGGAGGAGCCATTACCAGGCGTCTGCTCGACCTGGGCCACAGCGTTCGGTGTTATACCCGGGGAAGCTATCCCTCACTTGAAAAGCTGGGTGTGGAGGTGTTTCGAGGGGACCTCGCCGATGCAAAGGCAGTCGAAGAGGCCTGCCGCAATTGCGAGAGTGTCTTTCATGTCGCAGCCAAGGTGGGTCTCTGGGGAAATTACAACGAATACTATCAAACCAATGTCACGGGCACGGAGAATGTCATCGCTAGCTGTCGTTCCCTGGGCATTTCACGTTTGGTTTATTCCAGTACGCCAAGCGTCGTGTTCGCCGGGCACGACATGGAGGGCATGGATGAGTCGGTCCCGTATCCTCAACACTACAAGGCCGCCGACCCGGAGACCAAGGCCGCGGCAGAGAGGATCGTTCTCGCCGCCAACGACGCGCAATTAGCCACCGTCGCGCTGCGTCCCCATCTCATCTGGGGACCCGGGGACACCCATCTCGTCCCCGGTGTCATCGCCCGTGGACGCACCGGCAAACTGCGGAAACTCGGAAAGACCCTGAGATTGGTCGATCATACCTATATCGAAAATGCGGCCGAGGCCCACATTCTGGCGGCCAACAGGCTTTCGCCCGGTTCGCCGATCTCAGGAAGGGTGTTTTTTATTTCACAGGGGCAGCCGCTGCCCCTCTGGGAGTTCATCAACCGCATCCTGCAATCGGCTGATCTCCCATCTGTGACCCGAACTATTTCTCCTCATCTCGCCTACGCCGCCGGCTGGCTGTGCGAGATCATGTACAGGACACTACGACTCAGGGGAGAGCCTCCCATGACACGCTTCCTTGCAGAGGAGCTGGCAACCAGCCATTGGTTCAATATGGCCGCTGCCCGTCAAGAACTTGGCTACCGGCCCAAGATCAGTACGGAAGAAGGATTTAAGCGGCTCGAGGAATGGCTCAGAAAGGAGACACACAATGAATATCAACAACAGGGAACCGGGTGACATAAACCACTCACAGCTCATCCGAAAATGCATCAAGTTGGCTGAGCAAGCCGTTCAGAAAGGGAATCACCCCTTCGGGGCATTATTGGTATTGGGGGAGGAGATCATTCTCACAGCAGAAAACACGGCCGTGACTGAACGCGACTGGACAAGGCACGCGGAGCTGAGCCTTATTAGGTTCGCAACGCAGGACCATGACGCTCAAACACTGTCCCGCTGTACCCTTTACACGAGTACCGAACCTTGTGCTATGTGTTCGGGTGCAATCTATAGGGTTTCTATCCCACGTGTGGTATTCGGATGCTCTGCCGAGGTATTGGGGAAGATAACTGGTCGCGGTCTGGAGG
>JAZFYO010000215.1:0-8096 GCA_036443615.1 Binatia bacterium
GGCCAGACGCCTCTGCCAGGTTGATGAGAAGATAACGCGCCGGCTCTGCGGCCTTCTCATCCCGTTCGCCGAGAGTTGCCGTGAGGGTTTCGTTAATGAAGGCTTTGTCTCGTTTGATGGATTGCTGGTTCGGGCGAGGGACCTGGTTCGTGACCACTTGCCTGTTCGCGAGGAGTTAAAGCAGCAGTTCAAGGCGATCCTGGTCGACGAGTTTCAAGATACCGATCCCATCCAATACGAAATTCTCCTCTATCTGGCCGAGCAGGTTGGCGGGCGGGCGAGGCATTGGAGAAAAGTCAGGTTGACACCCGGCAAGATCTTTGTGGTGGGCGATCCCAAACAGTCCATCTATGCTTTTCGCAGGGCCGACATCGAGGCCTACCTGGAGGTCGTTCAAGAGATCATCAAGGCACAAAACGGCATCGAATGTCGGCTCACCAACAACTTCAGGAGCCATGCAGGACTCCTGAATGTTGTGAACGGCGTCTTCGAGCCCTTGATCCGCCCGCGGAAAGGGTTACAACCTTCCTACGTACCCATTCATTCCCCGGAATCGAGCGACCCTGACGGGACGATCGACCCCACTTCCTTCCCTTTTCGAAATGCAGAAATCCGTAGGGTCGTACCTGCGCAAGGAACAGCGAGAGCGGATCTTGCGCGTGCTCTGGAGGGGGAATGTCTGGCCCGCTGGCTGGTGGAGGAAGTCCTGGGCAAGGCCACGGTGCTGGATCGGGACCGCCGTCCGGTACCCGTGGGGGCGAAAGATGTGGCCATCCTTCTGAGAACATTGACGGACGTCCATCAATACCTGGAACCGCTCCGGAGAAGGGGGATTCGGTATGTGGTGGAAGGGGAGAGGCACTTCTATGCCACGCAGGAGGTTATAGACGCAGTTAATCTTTTGCGCGCGGTGGAGAGTCCCTACGACAGGTCCGCACTGGTAGGCCTCCTGCGCTCGGCGGTAGGAGGACTGAAGGATGCGGAGATCTATCAACTCTACCGCCAGGACCTGCTGGACTACCGAAGCGTGACACGGTTGGAGGAGGATGCGAAGAAGGAGTTGGCCCCTCTTGTCAAAGACCTCTACGAGATCCTTGGAAAGCTTCATGTGGAGACGCGCAAACTGCCGGTCGGGGAGGCCGTGTCGCGCGTCTTTGCCAGCCTCCCGATTGAGATCCTGGCGGCGCGCTCCTTTAATGGTGAGCAGGCTGTCGCTAATTTGGCAAAGGTCCGTCAGCTGGCTGAGCTGATGGGCCGACAAGGGTTGGGGACCCTTAGGGAAGTGATCACGATGCTCCAGCGACGGGTGTTGGATGTGAAAGAGGAAGGAGAGAGCGCCCTCGCAGAGGAAAACGTCGATGCAGTCCGGATCCTTAGTGTCCACAAAGCCAAGGGGCTGGAATTCCCCGTCGTGGTGCTCGCCGGTTGTCATGGGGAGATAGATCACCGGGATGCAGAAAAAGAAGTAGAGGTCGACTGGTCCACGGATCTTGTGGGCTTAAAGGCAGGGGATCAATGGAATTTACCCGGCGTGTATCTGGCTGAGAAAAGAAGACTCCGGGAAAGCGAGGAACAGAAGAGGGTGCTCTATGTAGCTATGACGCGCGCCCGCGAGCACCTGACGATTTCCTGCGCCGTGACAGGGAGAAAGGGTAGTGGGAGTTTTTTCTCTATGCTGGAGCAGGCCTTAGGGGAATTGACTTCTTCAGAGAGAACGGGAGTCGTCCCTGCGGGAATCGGACATATTGGAATCAAGTCCTTGGTGGAGTCCCTTAAGCCACCGAGGAGGATACGAGCGGGAGGGAAGAAAGAACAACCCGAACTTGATTGGCAGGCGTATGCGGATCTATGGAGCCGACGGATCAGCCAATTTGACGAGACCGTTAGGACTCCGCATTTTGTAACGCCGACATTGCTCAGGACAAGGGAGCAAGGACAGGCCGAAGGGACCTCTCGGAGTGAGAAAGGGCCTTGGACCAGGGAGGAGTCCCTTCTCATAGGAGATTTGGCCCATAGATTTCTTCAGCATTGGGATTTCTCGGTAGACCCGGAAATTTATCGTGGCAAGCTTCCGCCCTTCATGGCCCGCAATTTTTCGGGACCGGAGGAAAATGGGCACGCCATACAAAAGGAGCTCGAAGAGATCTTTCAGGTGTTTTTTAGTTCACCAGCCTATAGAGAGTTGCGGAGCTCTCAGATCCTCGGCCGAGAGGTCCCTCTGCTCATTCCATGGGACGGACAGGTGATGGAGGGTGTCATGGATGTGCTTTACGAAAAAGAGGGCAATCTCTATCTGGCTGATTACAAAACGGATCGGGTTCGGAGGGAGGATCTCTCCCGTGCGATGGAAAGCTATCATCACCAGGCCCATATCTACTCCGAGGCTGTCCGCCGCAGCCTGCAAAGGGATCTGGCGGGATTCAAGTTAATTTTCTTGAGACTAGGCGAAGCGATTCAGGTTTTATGATATAAGTTATCTTGTTGCCACCGCTTTAAGATAGAAGTCACTAGGAAGCGAGGTGAAATCATGAAGCTTTCACTAAGATCCTTGACAATCACGGTGGCCGTCCTATGGGGCGCCACCTTTTTGGTAGTCGCCGGAGGCAATCTTCTCTGGCCTCCCTATGGCGCAGCCTTTCTTGAGGTCATGAGCTCTCTATATCCAGGCTACGAGGCTGCCGGGACCCTAGGCAGCGTTATTGTGGGTACGCTGTACGCCCTCCTTGATGGGGCCATCGGCGGTGCCCTTTTTGCCTGGATCTATAATAGCTGCGCCGGCTGACACCAAATTCGCATAGGCGAATCCACCAGCCTATCGAGTGGTTCTCGGGAGCCCCATCTCCGATGGACACTCACTCCTGCGCCTTGATGGTCAAGACGGTCGCACCTGCGGCAACACATCCCTGACACACCGTTCCAGTTGGCCTAACTGATCAGAACAACCGAAGCGCAAAACGATGGTCTGCGCCCCGGCGGCAATGAAATCATTGAGCCACGCAACGCAGCGTGCAGCCGTGCCAGCGCAGAGGCCCTGCCGACGGGCGAGCTGTTCATAAGGGCCACCGTAGTAGCCCTCGATGAAGGTCCGCATCTCCTTTTCCGCCAGGGACACATCGTCGTTGATGTTCAGCGTCGTGTAGACGCAGCGATGCAGCGTCTGGGCGTCCTGCCCATTCTCGTGAGCCAACGCCTGCAGCCTCTCCCAGTCCTTGGCGAATATCTGCAACGAGGGAGGAAGCGGGAACCAACCGTCTCCCAGGCGCAGGACCCGGCGCAGGGCATTGTCCACGCCGCCCGCCAGCCACAGGGGCACACCAGGCTTTTGCAGGGGACGCAGACCCAGACGCACCCCTTGCAACTGAAAATGGCGCCCTTTGAACGTCACCTCCGGCTCGGACCACAGGCGTCGCATGATGGTTACGCCTTCTTCAAAGATCCCGATTCGGTGCGCAAAAGAGACGCCGCAAGCCTTGAATTCTCTTTCAACAGGGGGGTTTTTTGAGGCAATTCCCAGACCGAGGATGAGGCGACCTTGGGAAAGCAGATCCAGATTGGCCACCTCGTTGGCCAACACCACTGGATGCCGGAAGACGGGAAGCAGCACGGCAGTGCCCAACTGCACCCGTTTTGTACGCGCGGCCACGGCGGCGAGCGTTGTCAGCGCCTCCATCCGGGGGCGGGCAAGCACACTGTCACCGACCCAGACGGAGTCAAAGCCCAGCGCCTCTGCCCTCTCCGCCAGATCGAGGATCTGGCGGAAATCCGGAGCCTCCTGGGCCATCGCAATCTCACGAGTGGGAAGCAAGAATCCAAATGTAATTGCCTTGTTTGCCATCAAGGATACCTTCCTACCTAGTTTTGCGGGAGTCAATAACGAACTACAAAGCCCGTTACGATGAAAGAGCAGGGCTTTGCTAGATGCTAGGCCCAGGAACACTCTTTGGAATCTCAGCCGGGCTTGCGTGCAAGGAACGGATAACCGTGCACTTCAAACAGCCGTGCCTTTTCCTCACCGCCTGCACCCCCGAAGGTGTCGCACGGCGGTCCAATCTGGATGTCGACGAAACCGGACTCCTCGAGAATCCGCTGCCAGCCTGCGCACGGCAGGCCGCCGGCGATTCAAGCCGTCCAGAGATCGATGTTTCGCATTGCCGACTCCGGAACGGGTTTGCCGTTTGCGATATCGGCGAACTGCAATCGCCCACCCGGCTTCAAGACCCGGTAGATCTCCGAGAAGACCTGGCGCTTGTCAGCGCAGAGATTGATAACCCCATTGCTGATCACCACATCGGCCCAGCCGTCCTCTATAGGCAGCTTTTCGGCAAGACCCTCGCGGAACTCAACATTGTCATAGCCGAGGAGCTTGCTAGTCGACCGCGACTTCTGGAGCATCTCCTGGGTCATATCGACACCGACCACCTCGCCTGTTGTGCCGACCTGGGCCGCCGAGATGAAGCTATCAAAACCTGCGCCTGAGCCCAGATCCACGACTCGCTCACCGCGGCCAAGCGCACGCAACGATAACGGATTGGCAACGCCAGCGAAGGACTCCACGGCCACATCGGGCAGGGCATCCACCACTGCCGCCTCGTAACCAAGTCGTGCAGCTAGGGGCCGCCCCGTGTGAAAGTGGTAATCCCTATGGGGGTCGACCGAAACCTCCCTGTATTTTTTGCGTACCTGCTCGCGCAAGGCCCCGCCGTCAACCAAAACTTCATAAGACATAAATGATCCTCCGTCCAATAGGTCCGTCGATCAATCCGCTTTCCCCGTAGAACCAAAAGGGTCAGGCTAGCGCCCAACGAGTCTTTGGCATCGGCAACAGCTCCCCGTCCACATAGATACCCTCAACCCGTTCATTAAAAAAGCAGACCAGTCCTTTAACCTTTGGGCATTCAGAGATGGGATCGGGGTAACTCCAGACGAAGTCCTTGAAGATCTTACCGCCTACCTTGACCGACCAGTAGGATGCCAGGCCTTTGTATGGGCAGCGCGAGGTAGTCGAGCTTGGCTCGAGCAGATCGGTTCTGACGTCTTCCCTGGGCAGGTAGTAACGCGTCGGATGGCCGGTTTCGAAGAGGAGTCGGGGGCGGTGGCTCTCTGCGACGGTTTCTCCGGCAACGACGACGCGAACATGGCGCGAGCTTTGTAACACATCGACCCGTTTGTAGGGATCTCTGGGATGGACGAGTATCTCCTCCTTTTCCTCGTACCACGAATCCATCATTTTCCACACGAAGGCCATAGCGCCCTGAATCGGAGCGCATTCGGGCGGCGGCTCTAGGTAGCTCCAGGCCGCATTTTCGGTCACACTGTTGCCGACCTTGACCGTCCAATAAGAGGCGTTCCCTTTATAGGGACACAGAGTCCTGTGACCGGTTGGCACCATCAGGTCCGCACGGACATCCTCTCTGGGGAAATAGTAGGCCGGGACCGTCAGGGCCTCGCGCACCAGCAGGACGCGCTTGCTGTCCGCAATGGTCTCTCCCCCGAAGACAACGTGCACACGCCTGGGGCTTACTTCAACATCGACCCAGTGGCCTGAGTCGTCTCCGTGATGTTTGGGCTTATGTATCATGGTCATAAAGGGCCCTCCTCAGGCTCGGATAATGATGACATGAAATTTTACCATGCACTATTAATCGGTGGTTTGTCCACCAGGGCTCTCATTCCGGATCACCACCTGCAGACTCTTGCCGATGCATCGGGTCAATCCCTCTGGTATGCGTTTCTAGCTGGCCTTGTGATCGTGGGGCTCGACCTTGGCCTCAGCTTTTTCATGGCTGACCTGACCCCCGCCGCACCGCCTCGTCCTGGACACAATAGTCATATTTAATCCTAAATGGTTGCGCCGCCTGTGGTTGCTTTTTAAGTCTTCAATGATTTAAACTTTGAAATTGTAGGTCATGAACAAAAAGCCGTTCCTTACTCGATACAGCACAAGTCTGTGGATCCGATTCCTGCGCTTCAATCTTCTCTCTCACAAGAAACTGCAGGAAGATCTGGAGAAGCTGGCCCTTACTCCACCCCAGTTCTATGTCTTGGCATGTATCGGCTATTCCGGGAGGCTCCCCTTCGGTGAAATCGGGGTCAAGATGATGGTTACCGTGAGTAACCTGACAGGGATTGTGGACCGACTGGAAGAAAAAGGTCTTGTGGTGCGCGAGAGGGATAGCCACGACCGCCGAGTGGTCTACGTCAGGCTCACGGACAAAGGAAAGAAACTCTACAGGGTATCCGTTGACGCCTTCGAAGAGAGCGTTTCAGAATTTTTTTATCCACTGGATAAATCGCAGCAAAAGGAGCTCTCCACAATTTTGCGCAAATTGCTTAGTGCCTCCTAACCCGCCGGGCCGGGCAAATTGATTTAATGTAAACCCGCCTCTTGAGGCGGGCACAAAGCCGATGGGGCATCCAAAGGGGAGAAGCGGCAGCTCTCCCCTTTGGTCGGACACGGGGATTCATACGCCCGTGTTCGATATAACTTGATTATGGGGCTCTGCGTCTTATCTCTTAACCCCGATCCGAAATTAATCAGTCAAAGAAATCTTTCCTGATGAGCAACAGGCCGCGACAAATACCTGTTTCAAGCATGAATCAGCAACTCACCTTTAGTGTAGTTGCAGACCGACGATCAAAATACCGGTAACTGGTGTCCTAAGCCGCTCAACACAAGAAATGCCTCTATTATTTTTTCGGATCGGGATTATCGCTCTTCCTCTGAACCCTCTCGGGTGATTCTGTCCACATCGGAGATCCGAATCTCCAGGTTATAGAGATTGCGGCAGGCAATGACTTGCTTCCATCTGGTCATTTGCCCACGATGGCGCGGACCTCATACTAGGCTAGTTTGAGTTTTGCAAAATCAAAATTATAGTGAATCTCCGGAACATGTCGCAAGGAACCGCTGCTGCCAACAGGATCAATTCAATGTGAACCCCGCCTCTTGAGGCGGGCACAAAGCCGATGGGGTTTCCAAAGGGGAGAAGCGGCAGTTTTCCCCTTTGGTCAAACACGGGGATTCAAACCCCGTGTTCGATATAACTTGATTTCACGTATAGCGGTGACGCCCTCGCGCGGGTTTGCTGTACTCGATCGCAAGGGGCAGCCTTGTGATTGACAGCAGATACTTAATAAATATAAAGTTTAACCCTTAAGGAATTTATGGCTAAGAAAGACAGCCCAGAAAAGCCGCTTGGTCTCGAGCGGGTAAAAAAGTGGCTTTATGGCAAGGGACTAGAGGAGAGAGGAGCAGGGTGTGTCCTTTGCGGTTCGTGTTATGGCCATGGGCCGGTCAATCCAATGGAGGACGAGCCTGGTTTTAAGACCAAGTGTCCTCCGTATGAGTTTTATCGTTTTCAGCGTTTTACTCCAAAGTCGCGCTGGCTAATGTCCCAGCGCGTATTTCACGGGTTGGACTCGATCACTCCCGAGCTCAAGGAAATCATATACACCTGTACCACCTGTCTTATGTGTCAGGAGATATGTGGAGTACGCAACGATGGCTACGGCCCTTGGGATATTACCATGGCCATGCGGGAGGAGATTACGGAGAAAGAGGGGCCTTTGGATGCACATCGTCCCATCCTGGAAGGGCTGAAATCGTGCGACAACCCCTGGTCTCAGCCGAAATCCAAGCGGGGGCAATGGACAAAGGGATTGGATTTACCGGGATTAGGCAAGAATAAGGCTTCCACTCTGCTCTTTGCCGGTTGCTCTGCGGATCAAGAGTGCGGAAAAGCCGGGGCGGTCTCTCTGGCAAAGCTGATGAAGCAAGCCGGAGAGCCTTTCGTCGTGTTGGGAGAAGAGGAGAGGTGTTGCGGCCTTTACGCAAAGGACCTTGGCTTTCGCAGGGAATACTACAGATTGGAAGAGGCGAATGCCCAGACGGTGGGGATGGCCGGTATTAAGAGGATCGTGACTGCCTGTGGAAGCTGCCGTCGGATTTGGCATGACTATCCGGCAGAGAAGATGAAGGGCATCGAGGTCCTTCACGGGGTGGAGTATCTAGAGGGGCTCCTGAGGGCGGGACGACTGAAGTTTACCAAATCCATAAGAAAAAAAGTCACCTATCATGATCCCTGCCACCTGGGTAG
>JAZFYO010000216.1:0-7248 GCA_036443615.1 Binatia bacterium
TATGGTTTGTCACTGTGCCTGCTAGATCATCATTGTTTTTGACCCGAATAATGGCAACAAGATCATATCTGCCACTAACCGAATAGACTTCTGATATACCTTTCATATCCGCAATCGCTTCCGCAACGTCGTTAACTTTATCGCGCTCCGCATTTAATAAAACGATTGCATTAACCATGGATTATCTCCTTACCAAATTGATTTAAATTCAATCACGTTATATCGAACACGGGGTTTGAATCCCCGTGTTCGACCAATGGGGAGAGCTGCCGCTTCTCCCCTTTGGAAACCCCATCGGCTTTGTACCCGCATCAAGAGGCGGGGTTTACATTGAATCTAATGTATATTAAGCACAAAAAACATAACTAATTAAGCAGGCATGAACGAGGATGGTAAATTCAGTTGGAGGGTAAGAAGATAAGGAAAAATTGTCAACAAAAGACTAAACCCCTCTTCAAGTGATAAACGGTGGAGCCCCACGGGCTTACGCTCGTGGCATCCTCCACACGCTTCGTCGGGCGCAACCCTCCGAAGCGTATCATCCTTCGCCAAGGCTATTCAGGATACCCTCCCCGCATTCATCCACGGGTTTACACCCGTGGCTTTCTGCGAAGGAGTGTAAGACCTTATTTGGTCTAGAAGAGCTCACGGCGTGCTCAATCCCAATGGCCAGAACCTCAGGATAAGAGGGATTGCGGCTAACACGACGACCATGGAGAGCGGGAGGCCCATGCGCCAGTAATCGCTGAACTTGTAACCACCCGGGCCCATAACAAGGGTGTTTGACTGATGACCGATGGGGGTAAGAAAGGCGCATGAGGCGCCGACCGCAACGCCCATGAGGAACGGGTCGGCCGAGGCCCCTAGCCCCCGGGCTATGCTGATGGCGATGGGGGCCATCAAGATTGCCGTTGCCGCATTGTTCAGCACGTTTGATAGGGCCATGGTTCCCAACAGCACGACCGCTAGGGTCAGCACTGGGGACATCTGCCCGGCCGCGTTGAGGAGATATTCAGCGATGATCTTTGCTCCTCCTGTCGATTCCAGTGCCTGCCCAACGGGAATCATCGCTCCTAGCAGAACGATCACGGGCCAATCAATGCTATCGTAAACCTCGCGCAGAGAGAGAAGGCCAACAAGCACCATGACAACGGCAGCTCCGACAAAGGCGATCTGGACAGGCAGGAGGTCCAACGCCGTGAGCGCTATAGCGGCCCCGAACAGGCCTGCCGAAAAGAGGACCCGGCGTGGCTGTCCAATTCTTAGGCCGCGCTCAGCGAGAGGCAGACACCCAAGGGTCAACAGCGCCTCCTGCAGGGTCTCGGTCTGTCCCTGCAATAGCAAGACATCTCCCGGGTTGAACTGTATTCTGCCCAGCCGCTCTCGCAAGCGCTCACCCTGGCGGGCCACTGCGAGCAGGTTAACCCCATAACGCCATCGTAAGTTGAGGCTCCAGGCAGTCCTTCCCACGATCGGAGAGTCGGGCATGATGACGGATTCAATAACGCTCACCTCGTCCGACCCTAGAACTTCCTCGCCCAGCTCCTTGCTTCCGACAAGCTCCACCCCTGTGCCATCGACCAGGACTTTAAGAGCCTCGGGGTCTGCCTCTACGATAAGGATGTCATTGGCCCGCAAAGTCTCATAGCTTGAAGGCACCAGTAAGCGCTTCTCTCCACGCACAAGTCCCATGACGGCCACGTCGGCCTCGGCTTCTGCCTCTAGGTCTCGGAGGAATCTCCCGACCATCTTGGAATCCTCCGGTAGCCGAACCTCGGTCATGTATTCACCAACATGAAAGAGTTCCTCACGTGAGGTCTGGCCCTTTCGTTTCGGGATCAGGCGCCAACCTACGAGTGAGACAAAGAGCAGGCCAGCGAGGGCAGCACCAACACCCACCGGGGCGAAGTCAAACATACGAAAAGGCGCACCGCCTGTCTCTGTCCTAAAAGTACTGATAATAATGTTAGGAGGCGTGCCAATTAAAGTCATCGTGCCCCCGAGCAGCGAGCCAAATGCAAGCGGCATGAGGAGAAAAGAAGGTGAACGCGTATTTTTACGCGCCATTTGTACTGCGACCGGCATGAGAAGTGCTAACGCACCTACATTGTTCATAAATGCAGACAGGATCCCTACAAGGCCGGTTAGGGCCGTTACTTGAAAGAAAGGCCGGTCCCCCACGCGCAGCATCCAGCCTGCGATTGTGTCAACGACGCCGGAGTTTTGTAGACCGCGACTGACCACAAGGACGGCGGCGACCGTCACCACCGCGGGGTGGCCGAAGCCGACGAAGGCCTGCCCGCCTGGGACGATACCGGTGACGGCGACAGCCAGAAGGGCCAACAGCGCAACGACATCGTAGCGCCACCGTCCCATAATAAACAGAACAAGCACAAGAAAAAGGACAGCAAATACGATTATCTGATCTGTCGTCATCAACTGCACCAATTACCTATTACGAGTTTTGACTCTATGCGCTCCTCCCGCTAAAACTCCTACTTCGATAAAAATGGGTCAGATCGATAGGAGGGCTGGGCTTTTCAGATCGCGCACCCTAGACCTCTTTAAGGCATCTAATTTATACTCTTCCATCTGAACTTAGTAATGAAAAAATTCAAGCCCCTATCTAGGCCAAAAACCCTCACCGGTTGCCATTGACAACTCCCCAATCACATTGAGAGATTTTAACCGCTTGGCAGGCGATATCCAACAGGAATAATTACAGGCTTACAGGTTAGTAGATGAAATTACGGAATGAGAGGAAATGAGAAAAATTACGGTTTGCTCCATTATCCTTTTCCTGCTCGTCTATGCGTTTTTATTAATCAAGTTATATCGAACACGGGGATTGAATCCCCGTGTTCGACCAATGGGGAGAGCTGCCGCTTCTCCCCTTTGGAAACCCCATCGGCTTTGTGCCCACCTCAAGAGGCGGGGTTTACATTGAATCAAGGCTTAAGAGAAATTACAGCCTCTGATGCATCGAAAAATGTCGGTAAGGAAATTAGCGAGCGAACATGTCGCCAGCACAACTTATGATTCGAAAAGCCAATGACGTGCAACTTTTCTTTATATTGACCGTGCCTATCCGAATCATACCTTTACAATTGTAATACGGGGAAAACATCGCAGTAAATTTAAATTTCCTCCCGAATGCAAGTTTATGGCCCTAACAATTGTGTCAATGGTAAAATAACAACCGCTATTAATTTACCTAAATTAAAATCAGTGACCCTAGCCAGAAAAAAACTTACTATTAGGATTATTCGGGAGGCACGTCGTGTGTATGGTCTATGGATTCTGGGTTTTTCCCTCGATCTCTGCCAAAGTCTGACGTGATAGTGAAACCAATTGACCTGACCCCGTGTTTTTCTGCTCTTATGAAATATTTGCTCGGTAGGAAAGGCTTTTGTGTTTTTGATTTGCGCTTACCCAAGACAATCCCAGATTGATGGCTTTCATAAGTTGAATCCTGGTGAAGGGTTTTGTAATGTAATAATCGGTTCCCGTGTCGTAGCCTGTTAACATCTCCTGGTACTCGTCCTGTGCCGTTAGCAAGAACACAGGAATGGACGATGTCTCCGGATCACCTTTGAGTCGCGCCAGCACCTCCAAACCGTTCATCTCAGGCATCATGATGTCGAGAAGAATTAGGTCAGGAGTTTGCTTCTTCAAAACAGCAAACACCTGCGGTCCGTCAAAGGCGCAGATCACATGATACCCGTTTTCTTCCAGAATTTTCCTGATCATGGTTACTAGTTCTGGTTCATCGTCAACGACCAAAATGGTTTTTTTGTATACTGGGAAATCGGAACCTGCCATTGATTTGCCTTCCTCAAAGTGGCTAATAGCCAAGAACATGCCAACTTCGCTTAGTCCCGCCGAAAACGCTGTAACTCCTTGGTAATTAATCAGTTTTCAAGGCGAAGGCGGGATTTTGATCCTTCTTGAGCTGTCAGGATGACAAAGAAGGACAAGACGTCGTCAATTTTTGGTAAAATTGTCTTAAAATGACAATTGGCGCAAATTTGCAAGCAAAGGCCTGGCAGTTCTTTGCTTTTGCCAGCCTGGGCACGGAAGTGGGGGCAATCCTGCGTATTGACTCTCCCAACGACCACAAGCGCTAGTGCATATACCGCACCTGAGTAGTATAATTATATGAATTGGTGCGCGGAGAACGGCCGATCGAAAGGATTAATGGATGAAAAGGATATGGTCGAACACTGTGGGGACTCTAGCCATTTCTCTGGTTGTATTCGGTTGTGGCCAGGAGGAAGGCCATGAGAGCAAAGTAAAAGACGCGGTGGAGGAGGTGGTAACACAACCGTTCAAGACGTACGAGGGTGCAAAGCAAAAATTAAAGGAGATCGAAAATAAGACACGGGAAAGAATAGATAAAGAGCTCAGGTAAGTATAAAACCAATAGACATGACCTTATAGGCTCACCGGGTGCCGTTGACAGCCCTTAGGCTCGGACTTTCATCAATCAAGGCACAAGAGAAAATTTCTCCCACTGATGCAGCGAAATTTACCGGCATGAAAGCAACCGTATGTGGGCATGCCGCCGGTTCTCTTTATGATCCGAACAGAAAGGGACGTCCAACATTCTTTTACCTCGACCGTAATTATCCGAATCATATCTTTACAATTATAATATGGGGGAACCAACGCAGTAAGTTCAAACCAACTCCCGAAAGCAAATATATGGATCACAAAGTTTGTGTCACTGGAAGTATTACAAGCGATAATAAAACACCCCAGATTGTCATAAGTGATCCCAAGCAGATAAAAACTGAACATTAGGATAATCCGGGAGCTTATTCTAGACTCAACTCCATGGATTCTGGATTTCTCCTTTGATCTTTGCCAAAGTCTGACGCAATCGCCGACCCCGACACCGTAAGCTAGCCAAGCTATATCTGCAGCCAAGTCCAAACTACAACAGAATTCCAGGTTGACAGCCCTAGTTGCCTAGTAGGAGAATCCCCACAAACCCAGGAGGGATACGCCAATGGTCCGATTATTTCCAACTCTCTTTTTTGCCTTACTTGTCATGGTGATGCCAAAAGAAGGATCATCAGCAGCTGGTGATATTTCCAAGCTGCTGGAGGTCCGAGTCGAGGTCGGAGACCTTGGGCGAGACGAAATGAAATTGGGGTTGAACAAAAAGGTAATCGAAACCCATGCCATTGTTACGTTGCTCAGGAAACTGCCACGGGTTGTAGTGAATGAATCCGCTAAGTCGGTCGTGCAAATTAGAACTATTTTTGGGACCGGAAAAATGGTGGGTGGAGTAGAGAAATGGTACTTTGGAACAATAATGGTTTCCGTTGTTCGTCCGGTAACTATTCTGAAAACCGGAAGGTCTACTAATGCAATTGTATGGAACAGGCTCTATACTCTGACAGGCCCACTGGGTGCGACAGCTGCCGACGTTCGAAGGAACTTGGAGCGTCTTCTAACCGACTTCACCGCCGATTGGTATCGAGACAATCCGTAAAATATAACCAAATACCCGTTCCCTCTCCTTGCCATTGCACCCCCGGTCCTGCCCTGATCCTCGGGGGTTAAGCGACCTCGTATAGGCGACTGTTTGAGTTTCAGGAAGAGTGTGTTGGTCTCAAGCCTGGGTGGACCCTTCAAAGGCGGGCATAACTTCGTTAGCCAGTGCCTCTACCGTTTCATGATAGACGGTTCGTGATGGAGTTAGCATGATCCGATTCACTCCAGCCTCTTCCAGCTCCTTGACACGCGCTATACACTCTTCGGGTGTACCCGCAATGGCGAAGCGTTGGACCAGGTAATCCGTGACCAGTTTTGGATCCACGCGGTCTTCCATCGGTCTCATTTCATCGAATGCCTCCATGAATATTTTTATGCTGGCCAATTCCTCGGGGGGAACGGACTCCAGGGTGAAGCGGAAATTGTGATGCGCCCTGTTAGCGAGGCGGCGTCGAACGATTGCACGTGCTTCGTTGCCATCGCTCTTTATACAAACCATCCCGGCCGCAATCATGGCAATATCAGAGAGGGGCCGCCCCGCCTCTCTGGCTCCCTCGGTGATGCGCTCTCGCGCCCACTGGAGCGCGCGGAGGTCAAACCCATTTCCGAGGATCACGCCATCCGCCACTCGCCCGGCAAGTCGTAGTCCTCGCGGACCTTCCATCGATACGTAAACCGGTAAAGGCTGTGTACCGAACGGGATTCTTACCTTGCCTGTAGGGACCGTAATCGAGTTTCCCTGCACCAACTCCCGGATCGTTTTAATCCCCTCCTCGAACTTTGCAAGCGGGGTGGGCTTTCGTCCCATACCGTATACCGGACCGTCGCCCGTCCCCAGCCCCAGGATCGCCCTGCCATTGGAGATTACATTGAGGGAGGCAGCGGCACCTGCCAGGACGGTCGGATCGCGGTAGACCATGTTGGTAACGGCAATTCCCAGGAGGACTCTTTGAGTCTTTAAAGCGCATGTGGCCAACACCTGGAATGAGTCCAGGCTGTTCACGTGGCTCTCACCTAAATAAATGCCCTCAAAGCCAAGTGCCTCAGCCCTCTGGACACGGCGGTAGATCTCGTCGATGTCTTTCACGCCGCCATGGACACTATGAAGACTGAAACGCATAGGCGTGGCTTATTCCCCTTTAATCCTTTCACGGCTTTGGGCTAAAACTAGTCGGATTGAGAGGATGAGTCAACGGCTGTTCGAGTGGAGGTTTTGACAGGAGGGGTAATGCCGCACCAACTAAAATCAACCGATCCGACCACGTGTGTTAGATTGACAAAATTGCACGTTATTGGATACGCTCTGCCAAAAGCGAGAGATGGTAGGCTGGTTCCCCTTTCCAGCAGCCGCTTGAGGCGCTCGAAGGCCAGGTGATCGCTGTTTCGGGAATGCCTCTGTTCCTGTTGGCAATTTCCTAAAAAGGAAGCTCCTGTCTTTCATTCATTTTAGGATAGTTTTTTTCTGAATCCCGGCCTCTTGTCAATCGAGTATTCCTATGCGTATCGGTCTCCACATCGGTCCTCTTCGGGAGTTTCCTCCCGTTGACCAGTTTATGGAATTTGTCCGCAGGGCAGAGGACAAGGGTTTCGACCCGCTGCTATTCGCAGACACCGTCTCTCTCTCCCATTTTCGCGTCCTGGATCCTTTCCCGATCATGACCATGGCCGCACAGGTCACCAAGACGGCCACCCTCGGCACTTGCGTCACCAATCCTGTGACCCGTCACCTTTCGGTGACGGCAAACG
>JAZFYO010000217.1:0-4207 GCA_036443615.1 Binatia bacterium
TTGCGGTTCCAGGGCCAACGTCCGAGGCCGTTCTCTCGGGCAGCGCGGTCGTCATAGTCGATGACAGCCAGGGAACCGGATTTGGCTTGGGAGTGGTTTTGTGCGACTGGAAGAGGGGGTCGTTGCCGGAACCGCCAATCAACAGTCTGGAGTTCGGCCTGTTCAAAAAGCCTGGGCCAGAGAAGGTTGAGGAAAAGCGGCAGCGAGATGGCGATAACAGTACAGGCTAGGAGGGCTAGGAGATGGGACCGGCGACGAATACGGTGTGGAAAGAGCATAGCCCTTTTAGCCGGATTGGATCAGCCCGATGGGGTTTAGGGTGATGACGTCCTCCCAAATTGAGGTCTCACAGGTTGGGCGGAATCCCATGGGACCGAACATATGCCCGGCTGTTATTTGCCGAAGGAGCGAACGTACGCAACTAAGTCTGTCACCTCAGCAGGTTTTAGCTTTTTTGAATAGGCGGGCATGCGATTGGACTTGTTGACCGCCTTTCCGCCATTGGCGATGATCTCATTAAGAAAATCATCCGTCAATTTTTCCATGGCGGCCTTGTCCGTCCAGTCACTAGCCATTAACTTCATCGCCTTTGCAGCGGGTCCTTGTCCCTTGCCGTCTTTTCCGTGACAGGAGGCACACTTGAGGGATTTGTAGAATTCGGCCCCTACCTTGGGATCGCCCTGATAAATGTCTTTAAAACCACGCGTCATCATGCGGCCCTGCACCCCTGTGTGGGGGTACGGTTTTTCCGGGGTAGGGGGCATCGAAGATGAAGGAGTGGATTGAGCGATCTGAATTCGCCCGGGGATGAAATTAAACGCAGCCTCATTTTGCGACGGTTTGGCGGCCTGGCTCCCGCTCGAAGACAAAGCGCCAAGCAGGAAAAGGTTGGCCAGACTAACTACGACAGCAATAAATATCTTGTACTGCATGGGCTGCCTCTAAAGGACCGTAGGCTCCGCAATAAATAATCCTCAATGGTAGGGTCTCATATAGTAAAATAGTGTGTCAAGGCAAGAAAACCGCATTGGAGCCTCACATGACTTTGGTTGCCCTGTTGTCACCAGGATTAAACTATTGGCTTTGTTGTGCCGACTTCTAATTTAGCGGTTTTAATGGTGAACTCAGTTAAAAAAGGTCCTTGAAGGTGGAGGTTGAAATATCCCCCTTGAAGAAATCTTCGAGCATACGGTTACTCTGGCCGGTTTTAAGGATTTTAATGGCCTTTTCGAGCTGTTTTGCGGAGATAGTCCCCTCGGTGTAAAGCTTCTTCAGCCGCTCAACACGGGCTACGATGGAGAGCTTCTGAAGCGTCTCCGGTACGGAGGACAGTACAAGGTCACCCGAAATGGAGCTACGCAGCACGGGCTCTTGTATTGCCCCCTCCTGACGGGCGACCCTTGGTACTTCCTTCGATAAATAAGGATAAAGCTCCAGCAGGGTCACACGCCCGTCGCCGTTCGTGTCGGCCTTGCCCTGAAGACCGTCGAGAACGAATTTGGTAAAAAGTCCGTGGCCAAACTCGGGAAGCTCCAAGGCCACCTGGTTTGGCTTGGCTGCGGCTACAATGGCCTGCCCCGAGCCGGCAAGACTCCCGTAAAGGTCGCTGCTCAGAGACCCTGCTCGAAACCCCGTCGCGGTCAGCGCACGGCCCAGTCCCGTGGTGCCTGCCGAATAGCAGGAGTCGAGGAAAAAAACGAAGCGTTTTGTCTTCAGGGCCTGGAACATACGAGCCAGCTCACCGTTAGAGATTCCCGTCACAAAGAGTTCCTGAGGAACAGCATCGGCCGGGACCAGGTATTTCGCTAGCCCGTCGGCTTCCGTGCCTGTCCGATCGCTTTCCACAGCGCCGTGACCGGCATAGTACACAAAGACCTCATCATCCGGGCCTACCCTGCGGAAAAGCCAGCTACCAATGGCAGCCACGATATTACGCCGTGTCGCTTCCCTGTCCAGGAGAAGTTTCACGTTCTCCTTCGAGTATCCCCCGCGGCTGGGGTCGGTCAGAAGGTCGTAAATCGATTGTGCATCGACGGTTGCATAAGCGAGGTCTGGTACGGAGGCATTCTGGTAGTCGCCGATGCCGATGACGACGGCGAAGCGATTTCCTTCTCTCTTGGGAATAGGGGGTTGGGTAACCTGCCGGGGCCTGGTAGGCTGAGACGGCACTGCAACCTCTGCTGCCGGCCGGGGAGGCGTAGAGGTCTGTTGCTTCCTCTGAGGCTTGGCAACCTGCTGACTCTCCAGTGATTTTTTTGCTATCGGAGGACCTATTTGGCCTGTACGACCGCCAACAAGATTGGAATCGACAATCTTCACCGTCCTTCGAAAGTAAGGGTGGTCAAAATCTAGCAAGACGATAGCTTTGAGCTCTGGCGAAAAATAGTAAGTCTGGGTAGCTTTCCCTATGAATTCATATTGGGTAATAATACCTCCATGCTCCACCTCAACATCATGTTCTCCCGAAATTTTATATGCCTTGAATCGTCCTTTCTGTGTTTGAACTTCTTCCAAGGACTCAACCTTGAAATCTATAAAGGTCCATCTTTCCGTTTCGAAACTCAGATATTGATGCCTCCAACCTAGACCTACCCTGAGGGGGAATTTTAGCGGCCAAAAGTTTCCACCCAGAACTTCACCTGCTATTTCAGGGCAGTCGATCTCTTCCTGAACAGGATCACTGATGCCGTAGACCTTTGGCTTACCTTGCTCAATTTTGACAAGAAATTCAGGATACGATTCGATGCACTCGCCTGACCTATCAAAAATTCCCTTTGAATGTTTATACTCTAACTTCACTTTCCACCAATCACCTTCTTTGTACACGGGTGCCTCGGCTTGCTGCGCCAACAAGGGGTAAGGCAAGAGGAGGGTCAAAAAAGCGCTTATCAGATGTAGGGCGAGCTTGTTCATCTTTTAATTCTCGTTTGGTAAAACGGGATTGTCCGTCCAAGAGAATTCATTGTCAAGGCAAAGTAGATTTCTAGCTTTTCTTTAATTTTACTGACTTATCTATCTATTTTCTATGAATCCGTCGAAGGTGTATTGACATGATGTTTCACTGTGGGATAGGCTCCGCCGTGAATCTGCAGCAGTTGTCGGGCAATATTCGCCTCTGATGGCTATGTTTTTCAGGTTAAAGCGCCTCCTCATACTTCTATTTATTATTATTTATAAGGAGAGTACCCGTGAACCTTCAAAATGACAAATCAGCAGGGGCTCCTGCAGCTCGTGCTGAGATTCCTTACCGGGACATTCGGGGTTTGATCCATCACCTGGAGCGAAACGGGCAGCTGCTGCGCATCAAAAAGGCTGTTTCCCCGCGCTATACGCATACCCTTCTGGCGCAGTCCGATAAGGCCGTCCTGTTTGAAAACGTCGTGGGCTATAGTGTTCCTGTCGTCGGAGGGCTGGTCGGATCTCGAAGGCGTCTGGCCCTGGGGCTAGCCAGCGACGAGAAGGTGATGGGAAGGGATTTCATGGAGGCGCTCGAGCGGCCGATCCCTGCGGATGTCGTCGCTGATGGTCCGGGGAAGGAGGTCGTCAAGCTTGGCGCTCAAGTGGACCTGACAGAGTTCCCCTTACCATTCCAGCACCGCAAGGACGGAGGCCCTTATATTTCCGCGGGCATCGTCGTCTGCAAGGATGAAGAGGGACGACGCAACGTCGGCTGCTACCGGCTCATGTACCGGACCCCCAACGAGACGGGCATCGATCTGGTTTCCCCGTCCGATATGCGCTTCACATACCAGCGAGCCCTGGACCGCGGAAAGCCTCTACCCATCGCTATTGCCCTGGGTGTGGGGACACCTGAATTGCTCGCGGCGGCGTACAAAGGACCGCCGGGATTCGATGAGTTCGCCGTTGCGGGCGCTCTTTATGGTGAGCCCGTCCAGTTGGCCAAGTGTGTTACCGTGGACCTGGAGGTGCCGGCATCGGCCGAGATCGTCCTGGAGGGGGAGATCTCTACGGACGGCTGGACCATCGACGAAGGCCGCTACGGAGATTTCACAGGCCACCAGTGCTCCATTCGGTGGAACCCGGTATTCAATATCAAGGCGATTACCCACCGAAAGAATCCCATCTTCCAGACCATCTTCATGCCCTGGGAGAACGACTGGCTGGAGGCACCACCCATGGAGGCGGCTGGATGGCGGGCGCTGCGAGAGGCCAGCGTCAAGACGACGGCGGTCTATGCGACCCCTGC
>JAZFYO010000218.1:0-3932 GCA_036443615.1 Binatia bacterium
GGAATTCACTTTCCTCGATGTCTGGCCAAAGATCTCCACTTGGAAGACCTGAGAATGAGTGTAAAATTTAAGCCCATCTCCGGGGAATGCGACCAGGGAGGCGGACTGGTCTTTAGATTTCAGGATCCCCAGAACTATTATGTCCTGCGTGCCCATGCCCTGGATGATTTTGCACTTTTCAAATGCGTCAACGATCAACGATGGCCTTTGAAACGATACTATGTGCGCAGCGACGAATGGCAAACCATCAAGGTGGAGTGTCATGGTCCCTTCATACGGGGTTACTGGAATGACCGCCCATTGATTGAAGTCCAAGACGAGACCTTTAGCACGGGGAGGGTTGGCCTCTGGACTATATCGGACTCTGTGAGCTACTTTGATGATTTGGAAATCACGGCCCTTAACTAAAAGATATAAGTAGGAGGAATCCATGCAAACCTTAAAAATTGACGAGCATATCGAGTTCCATCCCAAGGCGTTTGTTCGCAAGCGCCTCTTTGAGATGGGCGAGCTGTACTTCAACATGTACTGCATTCAGCCGGGACAGAAAAACCCGCTCCACCGCCACCCCAACTCTGCCGAGGTCCTCTTCTTTGTCGAAGGCGAGGGGGAGGTCATTGTGGGACGAGAAAAGAAAGGGGTTGCGGGTCGCGAGGCGGTCTATGTTCCCGTCAACGCACCTCATGAAATCATTAATACGGGAAAGACAAACATGATTGTGGTCTTAGTGCAGACCCCGCTCCCGTGCGAGCATGTCTACGTTCGGCCAGAGGAGATAGAAGAGTTCGCCGAGCCACAATGAAAACAAACACAGAAAAGACATCTAGAGCAGCACAAGAAAAAAACTTGGGATTATCTCTGAGCGTCCTTAAGAAGCTCTTTGGTCGAACCCCTCCGGAGAGTCTCCTCCTCGTGGGTCAGCATTCGGGCGACCAGGACAATGATGGGAACTAGATACATGTGGCCACTCACCCACATGATCCCGCCTCCCAGAGCCTGATCATTGATCGGGCTGAGATCCCGCAGCCGGGGAACGGTCTCATAGAACGGGTAGAGAACCTTGTTGGGCAATGAGATGGCCATGCCGAGGATGGTGTTCTGAAGGGTAGCTGCAACAAGGTAGACGATCCGAAAACCATAAGAGATTGCCCCATGTAGCCTGGGCGCGGGGTTCACCACTGGCCACCAGAAAATCACCGCAGTGAAGAAGAACAAGAGATGCTCGATATCGTGGGCCCACTGGTTCTTAAGACCCAACTCGTAGAAAAAAGGGTGGTGCCAAACCCACAGGTTTACCACGTAAAGGGACCAGGCGACCGGCATGAGCGTCAATACCCAAAGCCCACGGCGAAAGGGAGAGCTGCGTGCAAGCAGGCGCCCAACCCTCAGCCTCCACTTCCTTGGGAGTCCCCACAAGAATGCCGCCAGGGGGTTGGCCAAGAGAAAAAACAGAGGGGCGATCATAAGCAACAGCAAATGTTGAACCATGTGCATGCTCAAGCGGGCCGATGCCAGGGAATCGATAGGCGAGATCAGGGCTGAGAGGATACTAACTATGGCAGCAAGATACAGGAGGAGCTGCCATCTGGGGGTCACTCGCGCAGCTCGTTGGCGCAGCCGCTGCCAACCACGAACGTAGATAGCGCCGAAAAAGGCCACCACGAGGAGAACATCAAGCCGCCAGTGCCAGTCGGCAAAAAGAGAGCTTTCGGTTGGGATGTGGGCATAGACATGCCACACCCAAAACCATGACATAATAAAAACTAAAAAAACTATCATTGAGGCAAAAATTCTTTGGCCTCTTAGCTCGGCAAGCTCGAGCAAATAGTGAGTCATAGATAAAAATAGAGGGCGATGGCCCACGCAGGTAGGAATGCAATTACCCCTAGAAGCCAGTATAAATTGGGCGAACGGGCTGGTCCTTTCCGGTGAAGTCGTCTAACTGCCCAGTCCGTGACGATAACCCCCAGGAGTGCGGCCGAGGAGGAAAGGAGGACGGATGGAGGCAAAGGCGTCCGTGGACCCTGATCGGTCACTTCTCCAAGCACGGATAGAACGCTGATCAGCCAGGCCGGAAGGAGCGCGGCCAGGCCAATCAGCCAATACCGTCCTGGTGACGGACTGGACTCTCGCCTCCTCAGGTATGCGATCACTAACCCTGTTCCAATCACCCCAATAATTCCGAGCAGAATCGACCACATCGTCATGTCTTCCCTTTACCTCGGCCAATACATGATGATCGATACACCCACCAGGGCAACTAGAGCGCCCGTAACGTCAAAGCGATCTGGAATATTTCCATCTGCGATCCAGCCCCATAATAGAGACAGAACAATAAAGAAGCCACCATAAGTGGCATAGACCCGACCAAAATGGGCGGGCTGAAAGGTTGGGATAATTCCGTAAAGAATCAAGACCGTCCCTCCAATTAGGCCCCACGAAAACCCCCTACCCTCTCTGAGCCACTGCCAGATCAACCAGCCACCACCGATCTCGCACAATCCGGCCAGTAAAAAAAGAGGCAGAGAATAAGCAATTTTATATATAGTCATATTTCACTCCCCCCTCAAAAAGTTTCAAAGATCATACGCCGTTAAAAAAAAATCCGCTGCTTTGCCATATCCTTTTCATCACACCCTTCAAATGTCCGCAACATCCTCCAAGGTGTGGTATATTTGTCCAAACTTGCTTGAGTACAAAAAGATTCGAAAGCAAGCTTAGGTCACATTCTCAGTTTTGCAACTATTTTTGGTTATTTTCTAGAACTTGGGAAAATCAGCCCTAGTTTGATGGGAGCGAACCAGAAAAAGCCTCTGGCATAAGTCTTGCCCCTGAACCAACTGAGAGTCATGAAGCTACGTAATTTCAGGTCCCATAAACGGACGTTCTTTATTCTATTTCTTATAATCTCCATCGGCTTTTCGGGACGCGCAGACGCCGATGAGGGCCATGGTCAAAGCGGTGAAAAATCCTCCCCGACTGCAATGAAGGACGCAGACGGTCGCCACGGGATGGACATGGCACCGGGAGGCCATTCAACAAAAGAGAAAGCCCATGGGCCCGGCATGAGCACCGCCGGGGGCCACGGGGAAGTCCCGAAAGGCCTGACTCCCTTACAGCAGAAAGGCTCCCTGCTGATCTCTTCCCTGCACTGCAATGCTTGTCACTACGTCGGCCCAGAACTCGAACACGGCGCCGGCCACAGCGGTGGGCATGGGGGAGTGGCGCCCGATCTGACTAACCTGGGAGACAAGTTCCAGCCCAGCTGGCTTTTCGAGTTCCTGCGGAAGCCGCACACCATTCGCCCCTGGCTAAAGATCCGAATGCCGGACTTCCGGCTGACCGAACAAGAGGCCGTCGCCCTGGTCCGGCACATAAGCAAAGATATGGTGGGAACCAACCGGCCCTCCCTTCCATCCGTCAAATTGTCTTCTGCCGAGCAAAAAACTTTCCTCGAAGCTGGGAAGAAGTTGATGTCAACGGAATACTTCGACTGTTGGAGCTGTCACCAGAAGGGAGAAAAGAAGCCCGAAGGCCCGACCGAGGGCTGGGCGCCAGACCTGGAAATTTCGAGCCGAAGGCTCCGTCGCGATTGGATCGTCCAGTGGCTCCAGGATCCCCAGAAGCTGATGCCTGGAACCAAGATGCCGAAGTATTTCGAAGGTCCCGACTCCGGGCCCGATGAGATCCTCGGCGGCGATGAAGCGAAACAGACAAACGCCATTGTCGAATACATCTTGAGTTTAAGTCCGCCGCAGGGGAAACCCTCCGCCTATGCTGCCGCGAAAAGGCGGTATCCGAAGGCGACCCGTGTCCGGGGGGCACGGCTCATGAACGAGCTCAACTGCGCCGGATGCCACGATGTCGGGGGGATGCACGAGCGGCTCGAGGCGGGTCCTCCCCTCGCCCACGAAGGGAGCCGCGTCCGTAAA
>JAZFYO010000219.1:0-5825 GCA_036443615.1 Binatia bacterium
TTGGCCTTCGGATTAAAATGAGACGAGAGGGTATCTTACATTTTCTGTTCGAGGAAAGTAAAGATCAAAAGAAGTAAACCCCGTACCACGGACTTACGTCCGTGGCTTTGGGGCGCTGCCCTAGAGGGAGGTCGGAACATTCATCCCCGCGCTTACACACGGGGCGTTCTGTTGGACGGGGTAAAGGAGTCAAGTCTGGTTTTGGCTTTTTATAAGATTTCCAGGATACGAAAAGGGGTCATCAAGAAGGGGGGCAGGGCGCGAGAAGCAGTAGGCAGGGTGCAGTTAGCAGAGTAAAGGTTTTACTCGGGCACTGTAAATTGACAAGCCCGCGCAACCCAGAATAAAGTACACCCCACTTTAAGATTCGTCATAGGCAGAGGCGACAAATGAGCGCAGGGCGCTAGGAGCGGAGGGCAAAGCGCAAAGTGCAGAGCGCGAACAAGATGAAAAACCTGCCAAACAGGTCAGTGCCTGTTTCTGTAGAGATTCTCTCTATGGCCATCTCTTAGTGAGCTCAACCTGCCCGCAAGTTAGTGGATCCGATTCAGTCGCACTGTCACAGAAAGAAACCAAAACATCAACTGTGTCTATACCGTCACTGAGAGTTCCTGCTCCAAGACAGTCGCTGAGACAGTCGCTTGGCAACGGGGCTGGGACCACCTCGGTCGTGAAACAAAACGATCCTTTTTTATTGGCAATGGTTACGGATTTCCCTTCCCAACTGATATTTGCAAACGGTTTCGCATTTTTCCCTATGATCTGAATCAGGCCATCGGACAACTTTACTTTCCGGACCTCCAGCGCACTGACCTGTCCGCTTTGTCCTAGGGTTAAAGCAATCACAACCGAGAAGAGCTGAAGTTTCATAATTTTCCCCATCTGACAGCCCTATATCAATTGAGGAGAATGTACGTCAACGGCAAAGTTTCATGGGAGCTCGGGGTCAGGTTTTGAATCTTGAATTATTACCTTACTCTTTCCTGCAGGTATTCGAAAGTGACAGGCCCGCGAGAAGCAGTGGGCAGGGTGCAGGGACCAGTTGGCAGATTGAAGATTTTACCCGGGCACTGGAAATTGACAAGCCCTCGCGAACATGGTTAAGACCAACGAGGAACTCATTTCTCATTCACTGGAAGTGATCCGTAAAATTACCGAGGAGCGCCAGGCCAGGTTGACATGACACCTCTCACTCGGATACTTTCTGTCTCGAAACGGCCGTTGGCGGACCCCCTTCCAGATTCGGCTAAGCTATCAAGGAGACCGGTTGGGTTCAGAGCTACTAATAGTAATAACGGAGGAGGATCGAAATGCTGTCACAGATTCGCATTTACACAATTAACAAGGGGGAGATGGACGCCTTCTCAAACACTTCAAAGAGGAAATCATGGCAGTGCACGAGCGAATCGGCGTACCTATTGTTGGCACGTGGGTGAACCGTCCGCAAAACGAGTTTATTTGGGTCAGGACCTACAAAGACAAGGCGGACCTTGAAGCGAAGGGCAAGGCGTTCCAGTCGGAGGTTGCGGCGGCTGGCATCAAGCTGGGAGCGAATGTTGCGAAAATGGAAGTACGTGAGGTCGAAGCGGCGTTCGCCTAGGCGGCGACGAGCTCCTAACCGGGGGCAGGTCTTTACATTTAACCTTTCCTGCCTGTTTCTGTAGAGATTCTCTCTAGGACCCATCCCTTACGGATTGAATACCAGACCTGGCAAGAAACTCCCCGTTTGGCCACGATAGAAGATCGGTAGAATTTGACAATCGTTTTAACTATTCGTTCCAATCCCTCCGAGGCTTTGTTCCCGCCAGGAGACAGTTAAAGAGATGTCATGACAGTGGCACTACTTTGAAGGCCGATCCCTGATAGCTGATGGCGCCGTGATACCTGCCGAAGCATTCGCCCTGGCCACCGGCTTTTTCAGCGCCGTCAACTTGATCCTGGTCAAGAAGGGTATGGCCCGATCCAACGCAATCACGGCGATTGTCGTTTCTCTGGCTATTAACGTCATTATTTTCTGGAGTTTCGTCTGGATGGTCGTTCCGCGTGAAGAGATCTGGCGTGCGGAACTCCTCATCTTCGTCATGGTGGGGCTTATCCAGCCAGGCGGAACCCGTTTTCTTTCCTACTTGAGCGTGGAAAAGGTTGGGGTCACTATCACCGCATCCTTGAGGGCGACAACACCGCTATTCTCTTCGCTCCTCGCCATATTAGTCCTAGGGGAGACCCTCACGGTGCCGGTGGCTGTGGGAACCATGTTCGTAGTGAGCGGCATCATTCTTGTTAGTCTCAAGGACAAAGGGACGGTCGTTTTGCGCAATAGATATATCTTTCTACCCATCTTCAGTGCTCTTGTTGCAGGTTCGACGCAGGTCATACGAAAAATGGGCTTGGTTCACCTTCCCTTTCCCTTATTGGGGGCTGCCGTGACAACGGGGACTTCACTTCTCGTGGTGACTCTTTCACTGATAATCTCAAATAAGATGTCGATGCTCGCGTTTAATCGTACGTCGCTCTGGTTCTATACGCTGGGGGGCATCACCGTCACACTCGGCGTAGCGAGTGTATTCATGTCGCTTCACCTCTCAGATCTCGTGATCGTCGCCCCTCTCACCGGTCTTAGTCCCCTGTACAGCCTCATTCTTGCTGCCGTGTTCCTGCGAGATCTTGAAGTCATCACACCACGAATTGTTGCGGCCGCTTGTTTGATCGTTCTGGGGGTCGTTCTCATTACGGCGCTAAGATGAGACAAGCTCGACCGGTAGAACGCAATTCTCACGCCATCAGCTTCGATTGAAACTAACAACTAGGAATGGGTGCTGGAAGCGTCGTCCTGGTCAACGCGTGAGGCCGAACGAGCTGAAATCTCCTCCGTAAAAGAAGGTGCCGATTAGGTTTCCGCGGGTGATCGGTAGATCGATGCGCGACGGGTGCGACTCGTCGTGGTAAACGGTGATCCGAGCCGTGCTTGGCCTGCTCGATCGCCTGCTTGTAGGCCTCTTCTCCGACCATTTCCTCGGGAAAAGGGGACAGGCTACTTTTCACCGGTGTTAGCAGATGAGATAGGGGTCAAGCTTTGGTTGCGGCCTGGCAAGGCCGCGTAATCTAGTGGGGGAGAGTCCCACCCAGGTAACCGTTAGCCACGGGCTTGGTATCAAGCCTTGCAGTCAATCTGGTAACAGGTTGATTGATGCGTAGGCATGAAAGGAGGCGAGAGGCAATGGTAACGGGTAATGCCGACCGTGAAGGTGTAGAGTCCCGAAAAGACCGCATTGGTGTTGGCCGATGGTATCAAAGCGCCAGCAGGCAATAGTTCCTTGTGCGTTAAGGCGAGTACAAGGAACCACCCCGGGATCTAAGGCCGCGTCGAGCCTCACATTGAGATTGCGTGGTAACCAGGGAGATCCGGCAGTTGGCGTACCGAGAGGTGCGCACCCTTGGACAAGTGTAAAAAGCGAGGAAGAGGGTAGGGGCTGTCGGAAGTCGGAGGCGCCTATAAGAGCTGAGAAGTCTGGTAATGCGGACGGAGCAAAGGGGCGCCGGTTTGAGATAACGAGTAGGGGAGACATGGTCCGACACTGAGCGGAATAAGTCATGACAACGAAACTTGCTCGTTTCACACAGAAGGCGCGTGAGGAGCTGCGGGTGCAGTTCAACTCGTTGATGGGTCTTTTGTTTGACCCGGCGGGTTTGCGCGCCAGCTTCGAGCGCCAGCCAGGCAATAAGGCGCCCGGAGTGGATGGGATGAGGAAGGCGGACTACGTGGACGGAGTGGAAGATCGGATAGTGGATCTTTCAGGACGTTTGCGACGGTTGGGCTATCGGCCGAAGCCGGTAAGGCGGGTGTCCATACCCAAGGGAGATGGCCGCCATCGCCTGATAGGGGTACCCAGTTTTGAGGACCGATTGGTGCAGGATCGGTTGAGCCAGATCCTGCAAGCCATATGGGAGCCGGAGTTTCGGGACTGTTCGTACGGGTTCCGGCCCCATCGGAGTGCGCATGGTGCTCTGCGTCGGGTAGCAGAGATTATCACCCGGGAGCGGATGCAATGGGTGGTCGAGGCAGACATCAAAGGGTTCTTTGATCATGTGAGCCACGACCATCTGATGCGGTTTTTGGAGCACCGGATAAGAGACCGGAGATTTTTGCGCATCATTCGGCGATTTCTCAAGGCTGGAGTGATGGAGGATGGGATGTTCAGGGCCAGTGAGGAAGGGACCCCACAAGGCGGGTTAGTTTCCCCGGTGCTATCCAACATTTACCTGCATTACGTCTTGGATCTATGGTTTGAGAAGCGATTTAAGAAGACTTGTCGCGGCAGGGCGGGCTTGGTGCGCTTTGCCGATGACTTCATCGCTTGTTTTGAGGACGAGGCGGATGCCAGGCGATTGGTGGAGGCCCTAAGGGAGAGGCTAGCGGCGTTTGACCTGGAGATGGAGCCTGCAAAGACGGCGGTGTTGCGGTTTGGCAGCAAAGCGAAGCGGGACTGTCATAGGGATGGGCTTAGACGCCCGAAGACGTTCAACTTTCTAGGCTTCACGCACTTTGTTAGCCGCAGCCGTAAAGGATACTTTGCGGTGGGACGGAGGACAGAGGATAAGCGGTTTTGCAGGAAGCTCAAACTGCTGAAGGAAAAGCTCAGGAGGTTACGGCTTGAAGGCGGCAAGGCCATGATGGTCTACGTACAGCAGCATCTGCGCGGTCACATCCAGTACTATGGTGTGAGCGGAAATATTCGCAGTCTGCGTAAGTATTATTACGTTGCCTGTCGACTGCTGTTCAAATGGCTTAACCGGCGCAGCCAGCGTCGTTCCATCACTTGGGAGCGATACGGGCTGATTGTGAGGAGTTGGATGCCGCGGGTGCGCATTGTGCATGATCTTTATCCCACGTCTTGTGGATGACTCAAACTGGGAGCCGGATGGTGTAACGCACCAAGTCCGGTTCTGCGAGGGGCCGGTGACGAACTGGCGTATGGTTGAGATGTTGTGGCACTGCCGGGAAACCAGGCAGCAACAGAGAAAACAAACATCAACCTGCAACGCTGGGAGGACCCGGCCTACTCACCAAGTATTGACCGTGACGTGGGATGGGGGATACCAACCAGGCATGTTAATGGGGCCTTTGAAGGGTTCATCGGATTTATTGATCCTTGAGCAGTTCTTCCCACCGGGTGGTCTCGAAGGACCGCCTCGTAGATCGTCGCAGGGTGGTTGCCTAACGCCCCTGCTATCACTGCCTGACTGTGTCCAAACCTCTCAATCCACAGATAGGCAACCCTGGCCCGGACCAGACTATTTGATCCTGAAAATCTGCTGGCGCTCAAGCCCACGTGTTATCACATGGGGTAAGACCCTTGGGGGGGCCAGACGGGCAACGTGTGGGATATGTATGATTTCCTCTCCACCCTAACCCAAACAACCCTGCAACACCCCCCATATTGGGCCACTTTCAAATCACCTTTTCAAGCGTCCTGCCCACATGAAGAAAAAGACCGCCAGTCGAACGAATCAAGGCCTTCGAGGGTCAACCAGGGTCTGCGCAATAATCTGTCTAACCTGCCGGGCATGAAGGTCAATCATTTCTTTATCATCGGGTGGATGGTGAAACATGATGGGTTCCTTGATTATGACCCGGATCTCTGTGGGCCGGGGGATCCACTGTCCTTGCCCTAACGCTCTCTCGGTTCCGATTATTATAACCGGAATGATAGGCACGTGATGTTTGAGTGATAACCTTATAAATGTATTTTGGAAAGGAAGCAAAGACGCTGCCGAATTGACTCGGCCTTCTGGAAACACCATTAGGATTTGGTTTCCCCTTAAAA
>JAZFYO010000220.1:0-2434 GCA_036443615.1 Binatia bacterium
CCTCCTCACGAGAGATCGCTCCCTCCTCAAGAAACTGGAGCATAATGTCGACGTGAGTTCGAGGTCCTCCGAGCTCCTCCATAAAGTTTTCTAGCACTACCTCCATCAGCTCATACTGTTTATCGGCTACGGCGTTTATGGCGATATAACCGAAGAAAATAGGGTTGGTGCGCACCCTCAGATAGTGCTGGATTTCGCCAAGGATGATTTGACTGCGGCTCCACTCGTGCCGCAGGATTCCCCGGAACCATGGGTGTTCCTCCAGTGGCACTTCTTTAGCGTAGCCCCATAGTTCAGCTACAAATTCATCAGGAGACATGGGCCCAGTCATAGAAAAGAGTTACCAGAAGGCGGCGGCAATGTCTATCCTCTCGAACGGGAAGAGCGAAATTGGGCCCAGCGGCTTTCGGAGTGGAGTTCACCCAGCAGGAAGAGCTCGCTTAAAATCGAGTGCCCTCCGCGATGATCTCCAGTAAAAGGTATGTCGATGTATCCTGGGAGAAGGGGGGCACGATGGAGCTCAATTTGGCTCCAGAATAGCTCGTGCTTTCCCGGTTGTTATAGCCCGGATTATGCATAAATTCTCTACTGCAGCGGCGAAATCATCCGGCGTGCTGCACCGCCAGCGCGACCCGCCAGCGCGACCCGCAAGCGGGTGCCCCCGCGCCTGGCGCAACGCACTCAGGTCGGCACTTTCACCCCTTCGTGACAAGAACCTATGCATAATCCAGGCTAGATGATTGATCCCTATTTACGTTTGATGTTACCTGAGGTCCCCAATAGGGCCATGAGTTGCTAGAACAGCCCCATCTATCCTTCGGATGAGTATATAAGCTAGTTGATTTTGCCTTCTAACCCATTAAGGCTTATCATTTAGGAACAATTCCTTCTGTACAATTAGAGGGAGGGGGCTTTTCATGGTCGGGACGACCATCAGCCATTACAAGGTTCTTGAGAAAATCGGCCAGGGTGGCATGGGAGAGGTTTGTCGTGTTGTGGAATGGGTGGAAAACGGCAAGGCGCCTGATTTCATCGTTGCCACCCACAGCACCGACGGGGTGGTGGACAACGAACGACCCATCTGCGCCTACCCAAAGAAAACTGTTTACAAGGGTCCTGCCGTTGGACAGAATGATCCTGCCAACTGGGTGGTGAGCAATTTTACCTGTCAGTGAGTTTGGATCAGTCGCAGTCCATCCAGGCATCCTTTGCGGATGCCCCTGATGATCGAAAGACCGTGGGTTTTGCCTTACCCACCGAGCTTTTCCCCTGGATGACGGCAAGCCTGAGCACAAACTCTTGCCGTGCAAAGTAGTAGGGGAACATCCGGATGGACTTGGAAAGCATACCTAAGACGTCTTCCACGGGAACAAATCTTAAAGAAACCGCATCAGCGCAGAGCTCCTGATAGATCCGTCTCTTCCAAGGTTGACACTCAGGCGCCAGATGACCGACTTCATGGCCAATCAACACCCTTCTCTCTCGTCTCGTTAGCTCAAGAAGAAGCCCTCGCTCAAACAGAAAGAAGGCGGTATCCTCGCCAGCAGTGTTCACCACATGCAGAACTGCAGCTCCCTCAGGCACCTGATCAGAGATGACTACAGCGTGGTAAGTCGGGGTCAGGGCAAGTTGGGATAGGAACTCCTCAACCGTACGGCTGACTTCTAGTTTTAGTGTCTGGCTGGTGGCCAGAGTCATGGTCAACAAGGCTAAATAAAGCATTGCACCCTAAGCCTCCTATCGTCCAAAAAGATATGAAGCTTTAAGAACTGTTCACGGTAACAGCTTGGCGCCTGGGGGCCGACTTGATCTGATCGATCTTCCCTGTCAGGAGCGTCGTGATCTTGGTTGAAGAGTCACAATGTCACGGGTCGAGGCCCCCTTGGGATGGGCTCGCTCGATTTCGGTGACGAGGCAATCGAAGTCCTCGAAGAGCGGGTTAATCGTGGAAGAGATTGGGGCGTAACTGTAGGTTTTGCTGATGATGTTGAAAATACCTTTAAAAACTCCCAGAAGTTTTTCAAGCCTTTGAAGTTGGTCAGGCGTGATGATGAGTTGATGTTCTGCGTCGTAGTTCATATCCGTTCAGCTTGAAACAAGCACGCAGCGTGCCAGTTCCCATAGGGTCTTAAAAAAAGCCTACAAGATCCCACATAAATAATTATTATAAAAGGAGTTCCATCCTCACTCATGAGGGTTTTCATCCCTACGCCATTCTTCTGTCTTAGAGGGAGTGTAAGCCTGGGTTGACACAGGGCATCGCGGAAGAGGGGCTAAGCCCGGATTATGCATAGGTTCTCGTCGCTGCAGTAGAGAACTTATGAATAGTCCGGGCTAACGCACGAGTTTTTGAAGTCGCGGGCTTTCTTCCAGAATAATGGTCTCGTCCCGCTCGGGTCCGATGGAGATGATGGAGATGTCGGTTTTGATCAAT
>JAZFYO010000221.1:0-4991 GCA_036443615.1 Binatia bacterium
CAGAGCTCTGCTATCAAGAGGGTATTGAAGGCCGTGGAAACGGTCGCTCCTACCGATGCCAACGTTCTCATTCTCGGTGAGACTGGAACGGGGAAAGAACTGGTGGCACGGGCGGTGCATAACCTTAGCCCTCGGAAGGACATGGCGCTGGTGAAGGTGAACTGCGCGGCCCTGCCTTCTGGCCTCATCGAAAGCGAGCTGTTAGGTCATGAGAAGGGAGCCTTTACGGGAGCCATGTCCCGCAAGATTGGTAGATTCGAGTTGGCAAATGGCGGGACCATCTTTCTGGACGAGATCGGGGATTTGCCACTTGAATTGCAGGCCAAGCTACTTAGGGTCCTTCAGGAGGGAGAGTTCGAGCGTGTGGGAGCCTCCCAAACAATCAAAGTTGACGTCAGGGTGATCGCAGCCACAAACCGGGACCTGGAGAGAGCCATGCATGAGGGCAGGTTTCGTCAGGACCTTTTTTACCGACTTAATGTCTTTCCTATTCGTCTCCCATCGATTCGGGAACGGGTGGAGGATATACCTCTGCTAGCAAGGTATTTTGCCATAAAGTATGGGACAAAACTGGGGAGGAAGATCGAGACGATTCCCCAAAAGACCATGGATTTCATGTTGGCCTATTCTTGGCCTGGGAATATCCGGGAGCTCGAAAATATCATTGAGCGGGCTGTGATTTTGTCAAAAGGGCCCATCTTGGAGATAGAAAGCGAGCTGTTGTCCTCATCGCATTTCACCCATCAGAAAGAAAAGGAGCCCCTTACCCTAGAGGAGATAGAGCGGGCACATATTGTGAAAACCATGAAAGAGACCCGATGGGTGATCGAAGGACCGAAGGGAGCCGCGAAGATCCTCAATCTCCATCCCAATACGCTTCGCAGCCGGATGCAAAAACTAGGCATCAAGCGAGATAGCCACGAGATCTCATAGAAGCCACGGGATTTCGTAGCAGTCCCTAAACTCTCACTCCTGCCATAAATCAGCAGAAACCGCGCTAAGTCCTGATTTTGAAAGCCATTTATGCTCACCTTAAGTGGCTTTTTTGTTTTTGGTATAGGACTTGCTATCTCCTTACTTACCGAAGAAAGCAGAGGAGAAGAGACTGTGCTTCGAATCACCAAAGTGGCTGAAAACCAATCACTCGTCACAATGAAGCTGGAAGGCAAGATCGCCTCAGATTGGGTCTCCCTTTTAGAAAGGGAGTGCCTAAGTGTTCTGCAGAAAAAGCGAAGGGCAGTGCTGGACCTTTCAGACGTAACGTTCGTCGATAGAGGCGGTGTGGAGATGCTGGACAGGATGACAGCCAAAGGCATCCATGTCATCAACTGCTCTGCTCCGAATAAGGTCGACTAAGAGGAGGAGATCAATGAGAGAAGCAACCTGGACGTTCTCTAGGGTTCGACATTTGCTCCCTTCCATTGACAGGAAGAAGGTATCAGTGGCGAAATTCGAACAAGCCACCCTTCCTGAAATTCCCATCTCTATACATCCACCTGCTACTTCACAAGGGAAAAGTTCGAATCATATAACTAGAAACAAATACTAAACTCAAGGAGGTCATAGTGATGGACACAAAAGCATTAGTACAAAGTGGCTTCAAGCCCTTTATCGCTCTTGCCATAATTGTCAGTACGTTATGGGCTTTTTCTCCGGCCTATGCCGATCCTCCGATCAACAACGCTCCGGGAGTGACGCTCAAAGGCTACGACGCGGTCGCATACTTCTCTGAGGGCAGGCCTGTCAAAGGGAGCCAGCAATATGAGTACGTATGGATGGGTGCCAAATGGCACTTCTCCAGTGCGGAGAACCGGGACCTTTTTGCCAAGAACCCCGAGAAATATGCCCCACAGTACGGCGGTTACTGTGCGTATGGCGCAGCCCTAGGGGTCACAACTATCAGCGACCCTCTGGCGTGGAAGATTGTCGACGGGAAGCTCTATCTCAATGTGAGTCACGCAGTAGCCAGTTGGATATGGGAGAAGGACATTCCCGGATACATCGCCAAGGCCGATAAAAACTGGCCGGCTCTGGTGGATAAGTAGAATTCCACCATGTACAATCACAGAATCCTTCCTTGAGAACTGATGGATCAACGGAGGTAGATATGATAAGCAAACGGTTGTTTTATATACGAGTTTTCCTCTTTTTGTTCATTTCCTTAGCTGTTGCGTCACCCGCTGTAGAAGCAAGGTTAATCGGCAAGCAAGCCCCAGAGATCAGTAATGAGGTCTGGATCAATTCACCACCCCTTCGGATCGCTGATCTTCGTGGCAAGGTCGTCCTCATGGAGTTTTGGACCTACGGCTGAATTAATTGCATACATACGATCCCCCAGTTGGTGGATTGGCATGAACGCTTTGAGTCTCAAGGCCTGGTAGTTATCGGCGTCCACTCGCCGGAATTTCCTTGGGAGAGGCCCCTGGATAAGGTGAAGTCGGCTTGTAGGGAACTGGGAGTTTCCTATCCCGTGGCTATCGATAACGGCTTTGAAACATGGAATCGGTACGGGACCCGGTACTGGCCCACCCTCCATCTGATTGACAAGAGAGGGATCGTCCGCTACACGAGGTTCGGAGAGGGAGGCTACGCCGAGATGGAGGCTATGATTCGTCGCCTACTAGATGAATAATGAATGGGCATTGAGAAACTTTAGACGCTGTGAGCGCGAGATGGAGAAAAGCACTAGATTCAAGTCCGTAGGAAGTAAGAGGTTAGCACTATGTTAATCAAAAAACCTAGCGACATAAAGGGAAGTGAGATTACTGATAAGGAGATCTATCTCAACCGTCGGAGATTCCTGATTGAAACCTCCGCGGCTGCAGCTGCTGTGGCAACGGGTTTTGTATTCCCTGGGTACCTGGGGGACTCTGGAGAAGCGCATGCTGGAACAAAGCTTGATGGTGTCCACAAGAGCCCGCTAAGCACCGATGAGAAAAAGACCCCATTCAAGGACATCACGAACTACAACAATTTCTACGAATTCGGCACAGATAAGTATTCCCCGGCAAAAAATGCCAAAAGCTTAATTACCCGTCCGTGGACTGTGGCCGTGGAGGGCGAGATCAGCCGTCCAAAGGTTTACGACGTGGACGAGTTGATCAAGATCAGCCCTTTGGAAGAACGCATTTATCGTCTGCGCTGTGTGGAAGGCTGGTCTATGGTGATCCCCTGGGTGGGTTTCCCGCTTAACGCCTTGATCAGGCGAGTGGAGCCCAATTCTAAAGCCAAATATGTTGCATTCACTACACTGCATGATCCAAAGCAAATGCTTGGTCAGCGTAGAGGTGTGCTGGACTGGCCCTACGTTGAGGGCCTGCGCATGGATGAAGCGATGAATCCGTTGACCATCCTTGCCGTGGGTCTCTACGGAGAAATTCTACCGAACCAGAATGGGGCGCCGATACGCCTGGTGGTTCCCTGGAAGTACGGATTCAAGAGCATCAAGTCCATTGTCCGAATCCGTTTTGTCGAGAAGCAGCCCCCGACTGCTTGGGAGAAAGCTGCGCCCAACGAATATGGCTTTTATTCTAATGTGAATCCGGAGGTGGATCATCCTCGATGGAGCCAGGCACGTGAACGCCGCATCGGAGAATTCTGGAAGCGGAAGACGCTCATGTTTAATGGTTACGCCGATCACGTTGCGCATTTGTATAAAGGTATGAATCTAAAAACCCATTTCTAGGCGGACTCAGAGAATCTGTGAAAAATTTTACTTGGATCAAAGTCATCGTTTTTCTCCTTTGCCTTATCCCGTTGGGACTACTGGGGTGGAACGCCTTTACGAGTAGCCTGGGTGCCAATCCGATCGAGGTCATCACACGTTCCACCGGCAAGTGGACTTTGGTGTTTCTGCTGATAACGCTCAGCGTATCGCCGTTGCGCAAGATCTCTCGTTGGCAGTGGTTGATCAAATTCCGGCGGATGCTGGGCCTCTTTGCCTTTTTCTACGTCTGTCTGCATTTTACCACTTACATCTGGCTCGACCAGTTTTTTGATTTAATGGCGATTAGCAAAGATGTCATCAAGCGACCCTTTATCACGGTTGGCTTTTCAAGCTTCGTTCTGCTTATCCCGCTCGCGCTGACTTCCAACCGCGCCATGATTAAGAGACTCGGAGGCAGACGCTGGCAGAATCTGCACCGGCTCATCTATTTGAGTGCCATCGGGGGCGTGGTTCATTTCCTCTGGCTAGTGAAAGCGGACCTGCAGCGGCCGTTGATTTACGGAGCTGTCTTGATGCTATTACTTGGGTTTCGCATAGCGGTATGGACTAGGCTGACCCAGGTCGTTAAATTCTTCAATAAACCCCGTACCACAAACTTACGTTCGGGCCTTTGGGCCACGGCGCTTCGGGGAAGACCAGAACATTCACCACGTTCCAACCGTGCTGGATAGGGGACGCGTCGTTTTCTCATGACGGAGTTGGAACGAGGTAAAGGCTTACCAGTTTCTTTGCAATCGACTATGTCACGAATTCGCTCCTGAACAGTCTGTCCCGTTCTCAAGGAGCAGGTAGCAATTGTTTAGAGCAGGTATGTCATCGAGTATCCTCCTTCTCTCAGTGATCCCGCGTTAACCCTATTGACATTCATTCCATAGATTCCTATTAGACTAGCCTTATAATTTTAAGTTTGGGCGTAATAAATTAGTCCCACATAAGGCTAAATAATGATGGAAGGAGCAATCTGTGGCCATGAGCTCAATAGCCATTGAAGCTGTCAAGAAGCGCAATTTCTACAAAGAATGGGTTTTGTCCCATGGGATTCCCGTCATCGAGGGCTATTTTGTCGACGATGTGAACTCGCTCAAGCTCGAGCCATGGGAACAAAAGGGTGGGGATGGCGCCATGATCACCCTTATTGGTGCAGGTGAAAGCAACGACGCGTATGTTTGTGAGATCCCGCCGGGAAAGAATCTAAAGCCCGAGCGTCACATATACGAAGAGATGATCTTTATTCTTAAGGGTCGAGGCGCTACCACCGTGTGGG
>JAZFYO010000222.1:0-5966 GCA_036443615.1 Binatia bacterium
ATTGGTTCTGAGGCGTTGGCAGCCTCTGCGAAGCTGAGGAAAAGCAGCATCGAGTGTTTGAGCGCAGCGAGTTTCGAGGCTGCCCGAAGCGAGCAGCTAAGGCTTCCCGCCGAGGGGCCACTGAAGCAAAGGGATGGCAGCTCCTGTAAGAGCACGCTCAATCCCTTGCCAGGACTGGGGTTTTCAACTCACGGAACCACACTTTTCGTAAAAGAGCCTAATGAGATGGATCTCGGCAAAAAGTGTGAGTTCAGCAATTCCCCTCGGCACCATGTGGCGTGTATGCAAATCCGAGAGGGAGGAAGCGTGGAGGCCTGAGGAACAGGGGCAAGATGGTTGGTACAGGCCGCGACAGTTGGAGAACCGACACGATGGGGTTGGGGGGTGGCCCTCAAGGCAGTAATTTATTTCCTTAGGCCGGAAGGCTTTCTCCCTCGAGGAATCAGAATCTGGGGTAGTGAACAATAAGGTTGCGACGAGATTTTTGTAATAGAACTCATTGAGTTGGGGGACGGCTCGGGGTTGACCCCCCTTCCCTTATCCGGTACGTTCGCCGAAAAGAAGAAAAAGCTTGTAGATTTTTTAAGATAAGGAGGACAATCAATGTCGGCGAACACTCAGGAGGGCTTTAAGGCGATTGCCCTTGGAGCCGAAAACAAAGCGATTGAAGCCATCACCAAATTGGACCCAGAGTACTCTAAGTATCTCAAGGGAATTTACGTCGATGCCACCTTTGGCCGTGACGGCGCGCTGCCACGAAAGACAAAAGAGCTGATCATGGTGGGGATCACCTGCGCCATAAATCGACCCAGGGGCGTGAAACTCCATAGCCAGAGGGCTCTACAGCTCGGCGCTACACCTAAGGAAATCCTCGAGGCGATGGAGGTGGCCGCGATCCCTGCAGGGATGCCCAGCTTATGGCTCGGCGTGGAGACGCTTCAGGAGATCCTTAAAGAGAGAGGACAAGAATTCAAGTGAGTGAGCACAAATCCGGACCACTGGATGGAATCCGGGTCTTGGATTTGACTAGGGTTCTGGCGGGTCCGTACTGCACGATGTTTCTCGGCGACCTGGGCGCAGAGGTCGTCAAGATAGAACACCCAGAGGTTGGTGACGATACGCGAGTCTGGGGTCCCCCTTTTGTCGAGGGCGAGAGCGCCTACTTTCTCTCCATTAACCGCAACAAGAAAAGCCTCTCGCTCGATCTTAAATCTGATCAGGGGACGGAGTTGGTCCGTCGTCTGGCCGAGGGTGCGGACGTGCTGGTGGAAAACTTTCGGCCCGGGACGATGGAGCGTTTTGGCCTGGGCGAAGAGGGGCTCCGTAAGGCGAACCCTAGGCTGATTTACGCCTCACTCTCGGCGTTCGGTGCCGATGGGCCGATGAGGGATTGGCCCGGCTATGATCTTATCGTCCAGGCATGGGGTGGGCTGATGAGCATTACCGGAATGCCCGAAGGTGAGCCCACAAAGGTGGGTGTTGCGATTCTCGACATTGTGGCAGGTTTGATGCTGGGGAAGGCCATTGTTGCGGCCCTCTTCGCCCGTGAGCGCAGCGGCATTGGCCAGAAAATCGAGACATCACTCCTGGAAGCCGAAGTGGCCTGCCTTATCAACGTCGGGAGCAACTACCTGCTCGGAGGGGAAATCCCCGGCCGGTGGGGAAATGCCCACCCGAGCATCGTTCCCTACCAGAGCTTTAGGACCAGGGACGGTTTTTTGGTCCTGGGCGTGGCAAGCGAAGGGATCTGGCACCGTTTCTGCCATGCCATCGAGAGGCCGGAGTTGGCTGATGATGCCCGCTTTGCTAAAAATCCGCAGCGTGTGGAGCACAGGGCGGAGCTAATCGGTCTTCTAACAGACCTCTTTCTCGAGCGCGACACCCAAGCCTGGATCACCCTGCTGAGCAATGCGGGAATTCCTTGTGCCCCTGTCCAAACCATCGACCAGGTTTTCAGCTCCCCCCAGGTTCGCCATAGAGAGATGCTGGTTGAGGTGGAGCATCCAGCGGCAGGTATCATCCCCATGGCCGGGTTGCCGGTGAAGCTCTCGGCCACGCCGGCCTCTATTCGGATTGCACCTCCGCTTCTCGGCCAACATAGCGAAGAGGTTTTACAGACCTGGCTTGGCATGGACGGAGACGACATAGCCAAGCTGAAAAGCAAAGGGGTTATCGAATCATTCGGCGTGGGCGGCAAGTCCGATCGCGAGCCTTAACAAGGAAGGCCGACTCAAGCCGCCGAGAGAAGCTTACCCCGTCGAAAGAAGAAGAGGGAGGAAATGCAGACAGGTCTTACTTTTGATCGGTTTCGGCCAGGCGATCGTTACCGGACGGGGCGGCGCACGGTAACAGAGAGTGACGTCATGCATTTCGTACATCTCGCAGGCCTTTTCGAGCCGCTCTTCATTGACGCCGAGTACATTCGCGATGAGAGTCTGTTCGGCGAGCGAATTGCACCGGGGAGCCTAACCTTTGCTATGGCGGAGGGACTGACCGTGCAGACTGGCATTATCCACGGGACCGGGTTGGCCTTTGTGGGCATCGAACAGATGCGCCTTTTCCAACCGGTCAAGATTGGTGACACGATCGAAGTGGAGATCGAGGTTTTAGATTCCAAGGAGGGCAAGCACCCGAGTGGAGGGATTGTCCGCTACCGTCAGCAGGTCCGTAACCAGCGGGGAGAGACCGTCATGGAGTACAACATTTCACGTTTGATTCGAAAGGCTAAGAAGGCAACATAATTAATCAAAGGAAGAGGGTTCAGGCGCACGCCTTCCACATTACTTCTTGGACAGGATGATCTCTTTCAGTTTGGCAAGAATGGCGGGGTCCATATCAAAGAATCCGTCTATGATCTTCTTCACTTCCGCGCCGCTCTTGGGGTCGATATCCAGATTGAAATACTTTATATCAGCCAAAAATTCCGGATCCTTCATCGTATCCAAAAAGGCCTTTTGCAGGATCTTCACCCGTTTCTTGGGTGTGCCTGGAGGTAGCGAATAGAGGCGGGTAATCGCCGCTTGATCGTGAATGCCCATTTTGATCAGTTGTCGCTCCTGGTCGGTCTTGGCCAGTTCGATGGCGTTGGGCACGTCCTTGAGGTCCGGAAACCGTTGCGGAGTCGCCTGTAAGACCGGGTGTGCCTTCCCCGACTCTATGCCCTTGCGCCAGGTCTCCTTGATCGATTTCCAGCCCCAGCATCCCCCGGCGACCTCACCGCCCTTGGCTGCCAGCCAAATTTTAGCGGTGCCCTTGAAACCGTCGATGACCTTGATGGGTAGACCCAGAGCTGCCTTTAGAATTTTCGGGACATTCGAAGCTGTCGCACCTGGCCCAATTCCACCGATCTTTACCTCCTTCTTGGAGGCAGACAGTTTGTCAAAGGTCGTGACGCCGCTTGCCTCGGTCAAGACGCATACGGGGTAGTCTGCCGAGGGAACACCGACCCACTCAAACTTTCTTGTGTCGAACCGGATCCCTTTTTTGTCGAAAATCTGTTGAAAGACCAAGTTCCCCATCCAGTTGCCGATGGTGAGCCCATCTGGTTTGGCCTTGTTAAACAGATAATTGGCTGTGATCACACCCCCAGCTCCAGTCATGTTCTCGACTACTGTCTTCGGATTACCGGGAATGTGCTTTCCTATGTGGCGGGCAATAGCCCTTGTGTACGTATCATAGCTTCCGCCGGCGCTGTAGGCCACAACAAACCGAACAGTCTTCCCCTTGTAATAGTTGGCTTCTCGCGCATAGCTGGAGTCCACCCGTTGAATAAGGGTGAATCCGATGGCAATGGCTAGAATAAAACACCAGAGCTTCTTAATCGTTATCCCCTCCCCTATCTGAGACGCATTTTTCCACCTCCATTCACCCAAGAGCGAGAGAGCCCGGCTGCCTCTGAAGAGGTGTCGCTATGTTAACTTAACAGTCAACCCCGATCCGACAAAAATAATCAAGCCTTATGCCATCCCGTGCTGATGTTGCAAGATTTGCCGATATATTGATCGTAGGTTCCTAAGTGTGCTCCGAGTGAGTTGCTGATTCATGGTGCAAACCCCGTACCACATACATACCTCCGAGGCATTGGGGCGATGCCCTTGGAAGGAATTCAGAACATTCACCCCGTACGATCTCAACTCAAACACCGACCACAATCGTACGGGGTTCATCCCCGCATTCAAGCACGTGGGTTCTGTGGTACGGGGCAAACAGCTCTTAGCCGCGATCCGATGCCCATCAGGGGAAATTTCTTGGGCTGATTAATGTCGGATCGGGGTCAACTATGCAAAAGGTAAGCAAGGATTACGGGGCCGATCCGCCCCACCACTCAAACAGCAGGCCGTCCGGAAAAGGTACATGCAGGGTGTAGTCGAAAAGGCCGTAGAAGGAGACCCAAGCGATGGCAGTCAAAACAATCGTGATCGGCCACTTCTCTCGTGCGCCGGCCTTGAGATAAATGAAGGTGCCTAGGGCGACGGTCCACGAGAAGCCAAGCAGCCAGATCGCAAAGAAAAAGCCGAGGATCCAGCCAACAATACTTATTGTTCGACGGGCCTCCAATGCGGCTTCAGAGCTCACCTCCGTATGCAGGATTTTAACTCCCTTTTTTAGAAAACCGCTGATGTCGAAATCCAGCTGAATAAGCGAAAGGGCCAAACCCGCGAACCCAACCGACCAGGGAAAGAGGCCAGCCCGAAATCCCCAATCCCAACCCTCCCACAGGCCCCAAGCGAAGAGCACCACGACGAGGACGCTAAAGATCGGAGCCCATCCGGAGACCGGCGCCGGCGGTGTGGTCTTCTCTTCCTGAGGGTTCTTCCTTCTATCCCGCCACCTCTGATAAAAAGGGTAAAAGGTCCCGGCAAGGATTATGGCAAAGAGAAACAGGACACTGGGAAACCATAGCCAGGACAGGCCGTAGTTGTCGGTCGAAAGAAAAAGTCTGTTCTCCGCAAGGGGTCCGAGCACCAGACCGAGAAGCAGAGGGGGACGGGGCCAGTCTAACTGCACCATCACCCACCCCAGTGCCCCAAAGATCAGAACGACGACGAGATCACCAAAGGCATTTTTTGTGGCAAAGCCCCCGAGGAAGACCAAGAGCAAGAGGAAGGGAATGACCAGGCTGCCTCTAATCTCCGTGATCCTCGCCAGTTGATTCAGGAAGAGAAAACAGATCGCTACCGTGATGATGTTGGAGAGGACGATGATCCAGACAAAGGAGAAGGTCAGGGTGAGATGACCGCCCTGGCTCGCTGGGAGCAGCATGGGCGGGCCAGGGACCAGCCCCTGGATGATAAAGGCCCCGAGGAGAATAGCCATGGTGACGTTACCGGGCACGCCGAAGGCGATGGTGGGCACTAAGCCACCTCCCAAATTGGAGTTGTTTGCGGCACCTGGTCCTAAGACCCCCTCTACCGCACCCTTCCCGAAGCGCTCCTTGTCGGGGGAGGTCTGGACGGCATGAGCATAGGCCACCCACTGAGAGACACTGCCTCCCATCCCCGGGATGATGCCAATGTAGGTACCAATGGCGCTGCATCGCATAACGAGCTTCCAGTGGCGAAAGGTGTCTTTTACCCCTTCCATAACCCCGCCGAGCTTGCCGACAGTCGTTTCCGCAATGCTGGTCCCTTTGACCGACAGGTCGATGATCTCGGGGAGGGCGAAGAGCCCCAGCGTTGCCGCGACCAAAGAAATACGATCCCATAGGTAGAGATAACCAAAGGTGTAGCGCTCAGTTCCTGAAATAGGATCGATCCCAACCGTTGCGATCATTAGACCAATCGCTGCGGCGGTAAGCCCCTTGACCAGTGCCCCGCCGCTCAGCGAGGCAAGGAAGGTCACCCCCAGCAGGGCGAGCATGAAAAACTCGGGGGAGCCTATGGAGAGGACCAGGGGGCGCACGATAGGTATGGCCAGCGCCAGGGCAAAGGCCCCGAAAATAGCGCCGAGCAGAGAGCTCATTAAAG
>JAZFYO010000223.1:0-12295 GCA_036443615.1 Binatia bacterium
TTAAAGATAATTTTTTGAAGGTGCCGCTTATGGGTAGACCGTCAATCTGTGGAGGCTCACCAGTACCAACAAAGCTCTTTCTCCTGGATGATGGCTGTTGATGAGGACGATGGGAACATTCAGTTCGCTCAGCAACGGCATGTACAACGCGGTGCCCACCGGCAGCATGGAATCCAGCAACATCGTATTCACCGGCAATCGGCAGGTCGAGCTGCGCCGGGAGGAGGTGCCCGACTGCCCGCCCGACGGCCTGGTGGCCCGGAGCCTGGTCAGCCTAATCAGCACCGGCACCGAGTGCATCTGCTACCGCGGGGAGATGGACCAGGGGACCCACTGGGCGGACTGGGTGCGCTACCCCTTCTACCCAGGTTACAGCAACGTCGCCCGGGTTGAGAAGGTTGGCGTGGAGGTGGAGGGCTTCGAGGTGGGGGACCGGATCTTCAGCAATTCCAACCACCGGCAGCACATCGCGGTGAAACCACCCTTGGTCAAGATCCCCGCCGAAATCAGCGACGAGGAGGCCGCCTTCTCGAAGCTGGCCACGATCACGCAGACGGGGGTGCGCCGCGCCCACGTGAACATGGGAGTAAAGGCAGCGGTGATCGGTCTTGGCCCTCTGGGGCAGCTGTTGACGCAGTACCTGCGGGTGATGGGGGCTGAAGAGGTCCTGGCCATCGACACGGTCCGGAGCCGGCTGGATATCGCTCTAGCCCACGGTGCCACCCAGACCTTTGCGGGGAACGCCGCCGGCGCCCTCCCCTTCGTGAAGGAGCACACCGAAGGCCGCCTGGCGGACGTGGTCTTCGACGCGACGGGCCGCTACGCTGTCTTCCCACTGGCTCTCAAGCTGGTCCGGCGCTTCGGTACCCTGATGCTGATCGGCGACTCTCCCCATCCGAGCAAGCAGGTCTTGCAGGACGACCTGATCACCCGACAAATCACCGTGCGGGGCTCTCTCGACGAGCACTTGCCGGCCGACCAAGGCGAATGGACGCAGGCGCGGCAAATCCAGCTGTTTTATAAGTATCTCGCTTACAAGGGGATGCGCGTCGCCGACCTGATCACCGCGCGCCACTCCCCCGCCGAAGCCCCGCAGGTCTATGCCAGACTGTTGACGGACCGGGAGGATACGCTCGGCGTTATCTTCGACTGGAGCCTCCTAAAGGAGACGTGATCGCTGCGCCGCGCCAGACGTTCACCGTGTGCGACTGCGGCTGAAACCCCTTCCCACTCGAAAAGGAGCTCGAAACAATTGGTTCTGGAAATGGATAGATGTGAGAGTCCGGTGTGGGTACAGCAGGAGAGTAGCGCCTGAAGCGCCACTACGCCCGTTACTGCGACGATGGCTGGACGCTTGATGTGTTGGATTTCGTCATGTTCGTGCAAGAGTTGCTAACAAGTGGGTGAGTGACCCATTTCGATCTGGAAGAGGAATAAATCATGAGTGTTCTTGCCCTTAATGGGGCTTCCCCGGTACGCACCAAACCCTTTCCTGACTGGCCAGTGCATGACCAAGATGAGGTCAAGGCGGTCACGCAAGTGGTCGAGAGTGGTAAATGGTGGCGATTTGCGTACGGCACCGGCGTTGAGTTAGAGGAGAGCCTCGAAGCGGGCAAGATCTCGAAGGTCCTAGAATTTTCCCGCGCATTCGCTCAGCATCAGGAGGCCCAGCACGGCATCGCGGTCGCGAATGGCACAGCCAGCCTTGAAATTATCTTCAAGGCGTCGGGCATCGGGCCTGGTGATGAAGTCATTGTACCAGCCTATACCTATGTGGCCAGCGCCAGTGCCGTCCTACAGGTCAACGCCGTGCCTATCTTCGTCGACATTGATCAAGAGACATACAACCTCAACCCCGATTTAATTGAGGCGGCCATCACACCCAGAACCAAGGCCATCGAACCCGTCCATTTCGGCGGCCAGCCGGCTGACATGGACAAAATCCTGCAAATCGCCGAGAAGCATGATCTGTTTGTCGTCGAAGATGCTGCGCACGCCCATGGCTCGGAATGGCGCGGTCGCAAAGTCGGCGCTTTAGGGCAGGCCGGCTCCTTTAGCTTCCAGGGCTCGAAAAACATGACATCGGGGGAGGGCGGCATCATCTTGACCAATGATGCGAACTTGGCGGAACGATGTGACTCGCTGCTGTGGGTTGGTCGCGAGAAGGGACGTCCTTGGTATGAATTCCACCGGCTTGGGTGGAACTATCGGCTGACGGAGTTCCAAGCGGCCATTCTGTTGGTGCAACTAAGTCGACTGAAGGCTCAAAACGAGCGCCGTATGGAGAACGCGCGCTACCTGAACGAGCGATTGGCGGAAATCGAAGGTTTGACCCCCCTCAAGTGGGATTCCAGGACAACGAAGCATAGTTTCCATATTTATATCATCCGATACGACGCTGAGAAATTTCGCGGCGCCCATCGTCGGAAGTTCGTTGATGCTTTGATTGCAGAGGGCATCCCTGCTTTCTATGGCTATCCCCATCCTGTGTATGCCAATCCGATGTTCCTAAACCAGGAATTCTATACCCACGGCTGTCCGGTTCTGTGCCCCTACCGCGATTACACACCCGTTGATTACGCAGCTTTCGCTCGGCAGTGCCCAGTCGCGGAGAGAGCCTGTAACGAAGAGGCTCTTTGGCTAGAACACCGCCTATTGTTAGGCGACAAACAGGACATGAACGACATTGTCGTTGCCCTGCAGAAAGTAGTACACCATATTGATGAGCTGCGATAGCGGTATCACTCTTGAGCAGTTATGTCCACTATCGAAAGAGGTGAATTGATGCCACCTCTGAAGGTTGGAGTAGCCAAGGCGGATATTACGCCTCCAGTTGGAAGCAAAATGGCAGGTTACATCCAGCGCAAACGTAAATCAAAAGGGATTCATGATCCGCTTTTTGCCAAGAGCCTGTACCTGACCGATAGCCAATCTGAAGCCGTCCTAGTCGTTATCGACTCGCTGGCGACCGACCAGCAGCTCGTAGGCATGGTCAGAGATCAGATGCAGAGGACCGGGTTGCCTAGCAAGCACCTTAATATCGCTGCCACACACACGCACTCAGGCCCGTCTGGTTTGGCCGAGCTTTCCTTTGGCGAAGGCTATGACGATGACCTTCTCGAGCTAACAGCGTCCCAAATCACCGGAACTGTCAGACAGGCCAGGAACGGAGCTTTTGAGGCTAGATTGAAGATTGGCTCGACCATGATCAAGGGCCTTACACAGAATCGCAACGATCCTGCTCATCCGATCGACCAGCAACTGCACGTACTGCGGATTGAGGACAAAGACGCACGGTTACGAGCAGTTTTAGCAAACTACCCGTGCCATCCAACTTTGTTGGGCTTCAACAATCTGCTGATTTCCGCAGATTGGCCAGGCGCTGCGTGCTCGATCGTAGAAAGGGTCATAAATAGTGATGTGATCGTCATTATGACCAACGGAGCAAGCGCCGACGTCCATCCCATGTATCTGAGTCAAAGCCTTCAGGATCTGAAACGGATGGGCCAGGTGTTAGGGGGCGCGATGCTAACGGTGCTGGGGCAGTTATCGCCATTAGGCAACATGCTGCGTGCACAAAACAGCCGCTGGGGCATTGAAATTCAAACTCACCCTGACTACGGTAGACAAGTTGTGCGTCCCCATGTCCAGCTTCAACACCAAAGGCTCAGTCTTCCTGTAAAGCAGTTCCTGACTAAAAAGGTGTACGACAAAACGATCGAGGACCTATTCCATCAACTCAGGCTGTCTGGCCTTGACGACAGGACGCTCACCATAATCGCTGAAGGCTTTGGCTGCGTGCCTTTGGAACGGGTAAAATCTTTCAATAATGTCCAATATGATTTACTGGCCCGCCTCACCGCGTTGGCTGGAGAACGTCTGGAAAGAGATCACGCATTGAGTGAGTCGCGAGGTTGCCAGAAACAAGAGATCGACGTGTCTTTGTTAACTATTGATGCAGATCTTGGAGTTTTATTCTTCCCTGGGGAGTTATCAAATCGAATTGGCTTGTCGATAAAGCAACGCGCCGGTTTGAGGGATCTGATTATTGTGTCGTACGCCAACAATTATATTGGATACATCGTCCCCCGGGAGGAATTTCCAAAGGGAGGATATGAAGTAGGGGCTTCGCATTTCACGGACGAGGCTGAGGCGATTGTGTCGCAGGGAATACTAAATCTCACTGGAGAGAGGCCTAGACGGAAGACAGGGGGAGATTAAAGGATAGAGTTATGAACTGGAAGACATTCGTTTACTCACCTACGAGCGTTTTAGGAACATGGTGGCACTATAATAGTCATGGCAGTGGCCTATTTTACGTGTGCCTATCTCGGGAAAAGCATCAAACTCAATATCTTCGTCCAGCTCATTCAGCCAGCGGCCGAGCGAATTTACGGCATTCCGGAGCTTTTTTTAATCAGTAACCTCTGTTAATAGCTAATCAACGAGAGGCACGTATGCAGATCGTGGGATTGAGGAAGATCGTGAGACCAAGGGGTGCGGTAATGGAGAAAGGATTCACTTCCCTACTTGGTGCCGCACAGGTTCCTGAGGTCGGGCTTTCATTCGGAATTTGCAAGATTCCTGCTGGCGCATCATACACCTTCGGGTCCGAGGAGATGGAAACTGCCGTGGTCGCTTTCGACGGCAAGGGCGAGCTGACTTGCGGCGGTCGCTCTCTACCTTTCGAACGCTCAGATTGGATTACAACCGCTGCAACGGTGGTTCATTGTTCCAGCGGCGATTGCATACAAGGGCAGAACACAGGAACGGACTTACTCGAGGTGTTCGTGGTTCAAACGCCGAATTCTCAGTCATTCGTACCTCGCTTTTATAGCTCCGAGGATGTCCAGATTGAGCACCGTGGTAAAGGGATTTTGCAGGACACTTGTTATCGCATAGTCAGGCTGGTGTTCGATGACAGTAATGGGCCTCCCGAAAGCCAGTTGGTGTTGGGTGAGGTTGTAAATTTTCCAGGACGATGGAGCTCGTACCCCCCCCATTTTCATCCGCAGCCCGAAATTTATTATTATCGCTTCCATCCGGCCCAAGGTTACGGGCACGGGGAGTTGGGCAAGCAGGTCTTCAAGATTGAAGACGGAGATCTGCTAGCGATCACCAGCAGCCGGGTCCACGCCCAGGTGAGTGCACCCGGATATCATATGTATTACCTGTGGGCAATTCGCCATTTGGACAACAGCCGGTATCAAGGATTCACCTTCGACCCGGCTCATGCCTGGATTTTAGAAGAAACCGCTCCCTCCTAAAGCGTCTCCATCAAACGCACCGTGGAAAGCCACTTGTGGGGCCTCTGGCATCGGAATTTCAAAGTCGGTTTAGTCAGTAAAAAGACAGAGCGCCACCGCAGGAATTTCTGCGCGCCGCGTCTCCCGAATTTCAGGCTCTGTGCGAACCGTCACCAGGGATGATCCACATTAAAGCAGCGTGGAAGACTCACTGCCGATCTGTTCGGTTACCAAGGCCTTGCCAGCGATCTGACCACCTAATGGTTGACCCGATCACCCAAGTAGTGCAAAGCATGAACGGAGGTCGCCGCCTGATGAGGCCCATACACAAGATTTGCCAATCTATGAGGGGTGTCTGAGAGGAACTCGTTCCTAGGCGTTCTCGACTTGGATTTCTTCGTGGCGGCTGATCAAGTTTTGAACCTCGCAAAGCGTGGGCATGGCGTCAGAACACATCAACCGACTTACAACGATCGCAGCGGCAGCATTGCCGTACAGGAGGGCTTCCGGGAGGGGCATTCCTTTGACCAACGCGTACAGAAATCCCGAGGCAAAAGCATCCCCTGCCCCAATGGTGGAAAGGGTTTTGACCGGATAGGACGGGAGGAACAGTGAGTCTTTGGAAGTCACAACTCGTGTTCCTTCGCTTCCAAGCTTGGCCACAACCATGGGAACCCCTTGCCCGCGAATGCGGTCAATAGCTTGGTTTAGATCCTCGGTTTCGCTGAACAGACACATCTCCTGAGGATTGGCGATAAAAATATCGATGAGGGGAAGAGCCAAACGGGCATAGAGCGCCGCCTCCGCGGGGTTGGTCCATGACACTGCCCGGTAGTCCACGTCGAATGCCACCCTTACCCCGGCCTCCCGGGCCCACTCCATTGCACGGTAGGTCGACTCCCGAGACGGAGACGCACAGAGACTGGTGCCGTTAGTGATGAACAATTTCGTCTCGGTGATAAACTGCCGGTCTTCGTCCTGAACCTCAACTTGAGTATCTGCCGCTCGTTCCCTGTAAAAGACTTGTGGAAAGCGATCCGGAGGAGAGACTTCGGTTAGGCACAATGAGGGAAGGTACCCGGCTTTCAAACGCACATAGCAGGTCTCAACACCCTCCTTTTCGAGGTAGCTGAGCAGGTACCGACTCAGTTGATCGATTCCCAGACAACCGATGACTCCCACATCCAGCCCTAGTCGCCTGAGGGCCACCGCCATATTAGCAGAGGACCCCCCGAGGTAGCGGGAGAATTTTCGAACCTCATTCAGCGGGATACTGTGCTCCTCAGCATAGAGGTCATAACCGATTCGCCCAAGTATGCTTATATCTGACATCTCTTTTCGGTCTACAAGAAAATACGTTCGTCTTTGATGGCTCTATCGTATTCCCTTCTCACCTTTCTAACTGACTCCATTTCCGAGACTTCAGCAACGGGAACGTCCCACCAAGATTCGTAGCCCGGCACACCTTCTGCTTTGTCAACTTCAATCACTATGACAGTAGTACGGGTTTCGTGGCGTGTTTCTGCAAGCGCTTCATCCAATTCATCAATTGTGGTCACACGAACTGCCCTTGCGCCCATGCTCGCAGCATTCGCCGCGAAATCAATCGGCAAAATATCACCGTCGAGTTGCTTCGTCTTGGGATTTCGGTATCTATAGTCTGTGCCAAACCCACAGGATCCTAATGATTTAGAAAGTGAACCAATGCTGCCAAACCCATGATTGTCACACAGGATAACGTTGAGCTTATACCCTTCTTGAATGGAGGTGACGATTTCAGAGGACATCATTAGATAGGATCCATCACCAACCATTACATACACCTCTCGCGAAGGGTCAGCCATTTTGATTCCTAAGCCCGCAGCAATTTCATATCCCATACATGAATAACCATATTCCAGGTGGTAACCTTTGGGATCGCGCGTACGCCAAAGCTTGTGAAGGTCTCCGGGCAAACTACCAGCAGCGCACACCACGACGTCTTTCGGTTTTGAGGCACGATTGACCGCTCCAATGACTTCGCTTTGAGCAACAGGAGGACCGTGGTGAAGGTTGATCAGTCGATCCACTTCAGCCTCCCACTGGTCCCTAAACTGAGCGATCTTTTCCCGATATTCCTGGTGGATCTGGTAGTCGATATCAGACAGTTCTTCTAAAGTTATGCGCGCGTCAGCGACCAACGGAAGTGCAGAATGTTTGTGAGCGTCAAATTGGCTGACATTGATTGTAATAAAACGAACATCCGGATTCTGGAAAGCTGTCTTGGAAGCTGTGGTAAAGTCACCAAGCCGGGTACCAATAGCAATAACGAGATCGGCTTCTCGAGCAACTAGGTTTGCACCCTGTGTTCCAGTAACTCCAATTGCTCCCAAGTTCTGCGGGTGATTGTAGGGAAGTGATCCTTTACCTGCCTGTGTTTCACCCACAGGAATCCCAGTGCGTTCAACGAACACTGCCAATGCTTCTGTTGCCTCGCTATAGATCACATCCCCTCCCGCGATAATCAATGGTCGCCTAGCTGTGAGGATCCATTCCACTGCGCGTTTGAAAAGTGTGGGTTCAGCAACGGGGCGGGGAATATACCAGATGCGTTTTTCGAATAACTCTGTGGGGTAATTCCAGGCCTCTGTCTGTACGTCCTGAGGGAGACACAATGTTACGGCGCCCGTTTCACCGGGAGACGTTAACACGTGCATTGCTTCCATCAAAGCGAATGGAAGTTGATCAGGTCGATTGATCCGGTCCCAATATCGCGAAACAGGCTGAAAGGTGTCGTTCACTGAAAAGTCCTGTGTGTGTTCTGATTCAAGCTGTTGCAAAACCGGCGCTACATTTCTTCGAGCAAAAATGTCACCAGGCAGGAGCAGTACAGGAATGCGATTGACTGTTGCTGTTGCCGCCCCCGTTACCATATTTGTGGCCCCCGGTCCGATCGAAGAAGTGCAGGCAAAAGCTTTCAGCCGGTTGCTCGCCTTGGCAAAAGCTACCGACGCATGAACCATCGCTTGTTCATTCCGGGAAAGGTAATAAGGGAAGTCAGAAACCTCTTGTAGCGCCTGGCCTATACCGGCGACATTCCCATGACCAAAAATGCCCCACATGCCTTCGAAAAAACGGTTCTCATCCCCATCCCTGCTCACATACTGGTTTCTGAGGAACTTAACCAGTGCTTGAGCCATGGTAAGTCGACGGACTTTCATGAAGCACCTCCTCAGGATTCAAACGTTTTCATGATCTTGACTAGGAAGTTACTACCACAGGCACTCTTGATAGCACAAGTTGATCGAACTTCAAGGACATCGTGGGTATTTTCTGCAAAAATCGTGATTCGAAGTTCACTCATGATTTCAGAGCGTTTACTCCCGCGAGTCCCGTCATTCAGGAGGGGATTTGAACATGACGTCCCAAGAGTCGCTCTTTTCTGATCTGCGAGAACTGGAAAAATCGGGGAATCCGACGGACCTGACGACGCTTACCGGGCAAATTCCTGAACCAGGACCAGATCGATTACGTTTGCGTTTAGGACCCGGAGGTCGTGTAGGATGACATTTCATCTCTGGTTGTTTCAGCGGTCTGTCGGATTGGATCGGGGGTAAGACACTCGGCGATCACGCGGCCGTCTCGATCAACTTGACCCTTGGCTGAGATCCCTCAAAGCCCGATCTCCTCTTTAAGGTAGCGGCGTGAAAGTCTCGAACTCTCAAGTGCTGTGGGTAGGTCGGTATGATCCGTCTCGACGATAACCCAGCCGGACCACTTCCGATCGCGCAGCATCTTGAAAAGGGTAGGGAAATCAATGTCGCCGCGGCCAATTTCCGTCCACACTCCCTGAGCACAGGCCTGACGGTAGTCCAATCCTTCATCCCGCACCTGTACGATAACGTCGGCGCGGACATCTTTGATATGAAGGGCACCGAGTCTTGAAAAGTAGTGGTCAATGAGTTCAATCGGGTCCCCGCCGCCGAAGAAAATGTGCCCTGTATCCGGCCCAAAACGCACTAGCGAAGGGTCAGTCAGCTCCAGGAGCTTTTTGATTTCGTGTGGCGCTTCGACATAGGTGGCCACGTGAGGATGATAGCAAAGCGTCATCCCATGTTTTTGCCACAGTCGCCCGATTCGCTCCAGCAGCCTGGCCATCCGCTCGAATTGCTCATCGTTCAAGGAGAGGGGGCTGACCGGTTGAATCCGTCCCGCCAGGGCAAAACGTTCAGGAGGCGCCACCAATGCGCTGGCAAACAGGGTGTCCTGGCCCAATACCTGCGAAAATTCGGCTTGTTCGACCGCTTGTTTATACAGCTGAGCTGATTCTTCGGGCAAATAAAACGCGCCATGAAAAAAGCCGGACGCCACCTGCAGACCATATTTGTCCAAAATCTGTTTGGCTTTCTCCGGTGTAAGACCTTTTTCCGCCCGGTCCACATTGACGGCCATGAAGCCAGCCTCGTAGGCCTCTTTCGCCCGCTCCTCGGTCGATTTAAAAATAAGCGTGTCAGACATGGACAGTGGCGTGGTGTCCGCGTTCAGAGCAAGACGCAATTCAGACATCTTCTTTTCTCCCTTCTAGCTGCTCCGAAAGAATCCATTCTCGCAAATAGTTGATTCTGTGATCATTATAAAGTAAAAGATCAAGGCATTCGTGGATAAACTAGCAGGGGTCTAGTAAACAGTCGCAAAACCAATAGCAAAGGAGCAACTGAAATGAGCAACCCACCTTTTGACGTGGGGACCGTTTTGCCCAGGGAACTTTTCGACCAGATTTGTAAAATACGGGTTCAACAACCGCAGATCATCCCCCGGGAAGCCTCCGTCCGGAAGCGTCGCCAGACTCTTACAGACGATGGTAGGCTGGTGGTCGTCGCTGCTGATCATCCAGGACGAGGCGTTACAAGTTCCGGAACTGAGGCGTTGGGCATGGCGGATCGCTATCAGTACCTGGGTCGGATCTTGCGCGTGCTAGAGCAGCCCGGTGTCGATGGCGTGATGTCAACCCCCGATATTCTGGAAGAACTGCTCATCGTGAACCACTTGATGCGCGAAAAAGGTCAACGGCCTGTTCTGGATGGCAAGGTGATTCTTGGGTGCATGAACCGCGGAGGGCTCTCGGGAGCAATCTTTGAGATGAGGGACCGCTTCACGGCTTTTACCGCTGCTCAGATCCAGCGTATGCGGTTTGATGGCGCCAAGATGATGTTTCGTCTGGACTGGAAAAATCCCGATTCCGGTGCGACGATTGATGACTGTTCCCGGGCCCTTCGCGAACTGGAGGCGCTGGATCTACCCGCCTTCCTCGAGCCACTACCCGCTCAGAAAACTGACTCGGGTTATCGGGTCCAGAAAACAGCGGATGCCTTAATTTCAGTCATCGGCGTGGCCACGGCCCTCGGCAACTCCTCTCGTCTGTTGTGGTTGAAGATTCCGTATGTGCAAGAGTTTGAACGTGTGGTCCGAGCGGCGACCTGTCCGATCCTGATGCTGGGCGGTCAATCGCGAAAGGAACCCGAGAAGTTACTTTACGATTTTGCGGCCGGAATAGCTGCTGGACCGAATGTCCGGGGTGTGCTGGTCGGCCGCAACGTCCTTTTCCCCGGAAAAGCTGATCCGGCGGCCATGGCGCAGGCCGTGACCCGAGTCGTGCACGAGGATGCTGCGCCCAAAGACGCGGCTGTGCTGCTCAAGGGTTTTGCATCCCTGGCCTCCTAGTTTCTAGGACTTTCCTACCCCTCCTAGAGCCAACGTTCCACGACCACCTTCTTTTCGGTGAAAAATTCAATAGCGTCCCGGCCTTGGGGGTGAAGGTCCCCGAAGAAGCTGTTCTTGCAGCCCGAAAAAGGGAAAAATGGCATGGGAGCCGCAACGCCGATATTGATACCGATATTCCCTGCAAGTGCCTCATAACGGAACTTTCGGGCCGCAGCACCGTTGCTCGTGAACAAGCAGGCCATGTTTCCGTAGGGTGAATTGTTCACGTACTCGATGGCTTCCTCGATCGTTGAAACGTGCATCAGACTGAGCACTGGGCCGAAAAGTTCAGTGCAAGCGACTTCACCGAGTGAGTCGGCGCTATCCAGGATGGTGGGACCAACAAAGTAGCCGTTGGGGTACCCTTCGACTGTGGGGCACCGACCGTCCACCAAGATCTCGGCGCCTTCGGAGGCGGCTTTTTGAATGATCCCTTCCATCCGCTCCTTGCTTTGATGGGTGATCACGGGACCCATGTCCACGCTTGGATCCAGACCATAGCCCACTTTTCTGGAAGAGGCTGCCTCTACAATGCGCTCGGTGAAGAGCTCCGTAGCTTCACCTACGGTAATAACCACCGGAGTAGCCAGGCATCTCTGACCAGCACAGCCGAACACCGAATCTGTTACAACTTGTGTCGTGATTTCCACCTCTGCGTCCGGGAGAACGATCACAACATTCTTGGCCCCTCCTGAGGATTGGACCCGTTTGCCGTGAGCGGCAGCCTGGGCATAGACGTGTTGGGCCACCGCTGAAGAACCCACAAAAGAGATGGCCCGAATCTTAGAGTGCTCGAGTATGGCGTCGACGGTCTCTTTGCCTCCATTGACCAGGTTCACCACACCCCGGGGCAATCCGGATTCATGAATGAGCTCGAACACCATCTGCATGCTCAATGGTACTTTCTCTGAGGGTTTACAGATGAATGTGTTTCCGCAGGCGGTAGCATAGGGAAGAAACCATAGGGGGATCATCACCGGAAAGTTGAAAGGGCTGATCGCAGCCACTACGCCAACTGGTTGGCGAATCATGAATTCGTCGATCCCCTCAGCAACATCCTCCAGGTTGTAGCCCATCATTAAGGACGGGATCCCCGTGCCCACCTCGACACTTTCAATTCCGCGACGGAGTTCCCCCAAGGATTCAGTCAAGGTCTTCCCGCACTCCTTAGTAATCGTCTTGGCAATTTCTTCTAAATTCTTCTCCAGTAGCTCTTTCAGTTTGAACAAATACTGAATGCGCTCGATTGGGGGAGTACGTCTCCAGTCCTCAAAAGCCAAGGCTGCGGCCTCAGCGGCATCGTCGACTTC
>JAZFYO010000224.1:0-4458 GCA_036443615.1 Binatia bacterium
TATAGAGGGCAAATGAAGCCTTCTTTCCATTGACGGCCAAATACAGAAGTTCACTTCTATTGATTGTGGTTTCCACAACGCTATGTAATATAGACCTAACAGATCCACGTTACAAGCCCTAATTACAACAATTTCTGCCCCAATTCTGGAGCCGAAGCATTTGGAATAATGGCTATTTTAGGTTAATCGTTTCTAAGTGCGAATCTGCTCCTTGTTGCCAAGTGCCACGGAGATTGCCTTTGCCCTGGGGCTAGGTGATTCCCTCGTGGGCGTGAGCCACGAGTGTGATTACCCACCGGAGGCAAGACAAGTAACCGTGATGGTAAGGAGCACCGTTGATCCCCATCGAAACACCAGTAACGAGATCGACAAACTTGTCGCAGGAAATTTGCAGGCTAACCAGAGCATTTACAACATTGATCTCAACCTCTTCCAGCAAGCCAATCCGGATCTCATTCTTACCCAAGGACTCTGTGACGTTTGTGCCCTCGATTATGATCAGGTGGTTGAAGCGGCCCAATCACTGACTCAACAACCCAAGATTATCTCCCTAAACCCTGTCACTCTCTCCGATGTGCTGCGGGACATTTCTCACGTAGGGCAAAACACGGGAAAAACGATGGAAGCGGAACTCTTCGTGGCTGGCCTATCGCAGCGGATTGAAAGCGTAAGGCAGCGTACCTCAACCTCAGACATTCGACCAAAAGTGGCGTGTTTGGAGTGGTTGGATCCCATTTATAGCGCGGGTCATTGGGTACCTGAGATGGTGGATATCGCTGGTGGAATCGATTGCTTGGCCAAGGCGGGACAGGTTTCGAAAAAAATCACCTGGAGTATGATCCAGGAATATCAACCCGAAATAATCATTCTGATGCCTTGCGGTTTTACTGTGGAACGAATCCTGGAGGAGCTGGATCTGTTGTACCGACTTCCCGGATGGAAAGACTTACCCGCGATAAAAGACAGTCGACTGTTTGCCGTGAACGGCCACGCTTACTTCAACCGTTCAGGCCCTCGTCTCGTTGATGGCTTAGCGATCCTCGCCCAAATCATTCACCCTGAGATTTTTTCCTGGGACGCCACACCCGACGCCGCACGACGGTTGTAATAAAACCAGATGATTGCAAAGCTCTTTTTGCTCTTTACGCTCGTTCCCCTCACTGAGCTCTATATTCTTTTAAGAATTGGCTCATACCTGGGGACACTGAATACGATTCTACTCATCATTTTCACAGGTATTCTAGGGGCCTATCTGGCCCGACTGGAAGGAATAAGAACGGTCCATCGAATCTCGCAAAACCTCGCCACGGGGGTTGTCCCGGCCGAGGAGCTGCTGGACGGGGTGTTGATCTTTGTCGCTGGGGTAGTCCTTGTCACACCAGGGGTGATAACCGATGCGGCTGGGTTCTTGTTGCTTATCCCCTACACGCGCACCATCTTCAAACGCTGGCTGAGAAAGAAGTTCGATCGCATGGTTGCTGCGGGGAATTTTCAGGTCCATTACCGGCGAGGAGGCAACGGCAGCCCGTTTTAATACAACAGTCGGGGCATCTGCGGTTTGCCCCTCTCCCAGACATGCCCCTGCCATGGAAGTAATACGAGAGGCTATGTGAACGGTAATGTCCTTCCCATGACAGTCCGAACTGTGCTATGAGATTAACCATCAATTCAAGAACTCTATTATTTTTGAGGAGGTTAGCATGGCCAAGACCGAAGCTAGACTGCCCGTAGGCGAGACTGATGTGAAAGGACAGTTCCCCTTTGACGATCTTCGTTCGTTTATCGAGGCGGCTAAAGAGATTGATGAATACCGCGAGATTAATGGCGCCGATTGGAATCGGGAGATAGGCGCGCTCACCGAGGCGGCGGCCGAGTTGATCACCGATCCTCCCATGCTGATCTTCGACAACATCAAAGGATACCCACCCGGATTTCGACTCGTCAGTCTTTCAATTGCTTCGGTCAAACGCGCGGCCCTGGCCTGGGGACTTCCCATCGACAAGCACAAGATGGAACTGATTCGTATGGGGACAAAGCTGGTGGGGAAGGCACGGAGCAATCTCATCCCACCCAAGAAAGTAAAAACGGGTCCCGTCATGGAAAACGTCTTGACGGGCGACAAGATCGACATGTGGAAGTTTCCCAGTCCCCTGTTCCACCTCCAAGATGGCGGACGATACATTGGGACCGGAGATATCATTACGACCCGGGATCCGGATTCCGGCTATCTCAACACGGGAACCTACCGGATGCAGGTACACGAGAAAGACCTCCTGGGTTTATGGATCAGCCCCGGCAAACACGGCCGCTTGATCCTTCAGCGCTACTGGGAGCAGGGCAAGTCCGCTCCCATTACAGCCTCCTTTGGCCACGACCCTCTCACCTTTTTGGCCTCCACAGCCTTTCTACCCTGGGGAAAATCCGAACTGGACCTATTAGGGGCGGTAAGAGGAAAACCCGTTGAAGTCATCGAAGGACCGATTACGGGTTTACCCATCCCCGCCCATTCGGAGATCGCCATCGAAGGCGAGGTTCCTCCTCCATCTGAGCAGGCGCGCGATGAGGGGCCCTTCGGAGAATGGCCGGGCTACTACTCCGGGGGCACTATCGGTACCGGCGAACAACAGCCGGTCGTGCGCATCAAGGCCGTCTACCACCGGAACAACCCCATCATCCTCGACTCGACGCCCCTCTGGCCGGGTGCATGCAAATACGCCATTCCTTTCATGTCCGGAGTCTTCTGGGATCAACTGGAGAGCGCTGGAGTTCAGGATATCGTAGGGGTCTGGCAGCACACCTCCTATTGGCTGGTGATCTCCATCCGGCAACGCTACGCCGGTCATGCCAAACAGGCAGGCCATGCGGCCCTGGGTTGCCGAGGCGGAGCCTACAACGGCAGGTACATCATCATAGTGGACGAAGATATCGACCCCAGCGACATGAAAGAGGTGGAATGGGCCATGATGACTCGGGTCGATCCAGCGACCGATATCGAGTTGATAAACGGCACATGGAGCACTCCGCTAGATCCTCGCATGACCCCTGAACAGCGGGAGACGGGCGACCACACGAATAGCAGGGCTATTATCTATGCGGTGCGACCCTGGACCTGGAGGGACAAATTCCCCAAGGCGAGTCGTACGGAGAAGGACCTGCGGGCGGAGATCGTGGCAAAATACAAATCGATCTTGCCTTTTCCGAATTTGTAGAAGGAGACCTAACCCCGATCCTAAAAAGAAAGGCTGGACAGGCTGTAAACGGTTCGCGATTGAAGCTGGAGTGTGCATCCGAGCGCTAATCCAATCACCACCATTGCGGATCGGGGCTAATAACCGAGTTCCTTGTTGACTGGGTTTCGCAAGGGCTTACGCGACATAAACCGCTTGAGGTTTTCTCGGAAGATGGGTATCAGAAGGTCCCATCGGTGCCCCGAGCCCGACAGACGCGGGGTAATGGTCACATTGGGCAAGCCCCAGAGTTCCGAATCCTTAGGCAGGGGCTGTTTGGGCACAGCATTCAAGATCGCCCCTGCAATCCATCCTTCTCGCAAGGCTTTAATCAAGGCTCCCTCTTCTGGGACTCTTCCGCCCGTGAGATTGATCAGGTAGGCACTTTTTTTCATGGAGCGGAACTCTTGCTCTCCCAACATCCTTTCACAGGAAGGGATAGACGGGACAGACACCACTACAAAATCAGATAGCGATAGCAGTTCCGGGAGGTACTCCGGCGTTCCCAACTCATCCACATAATCAGGCTTGCTCCCCGGAGTTCGCTTGTTTGCGATCACCCTCATTCCCAAGCCTTTTGCCCTGCGCGCCAGTTCAGTGCCTATGGTCCCCAGTCCGATGATCCCCAGGGTCTTTCCTGCGATTTGCTCAGTCACGATCCCTGTATTCCACTCTTTGCGTTTCTGAGCCTCCCAGCATTCGGGTAACCTCGTAGCTAAAGCAAAGATACAGGCCAAGCCCAACTAAGCCAAAGCAACACCATGGATGCCAATGGAGCTCGTAACCTGTATTGGGCGTTCTTTAAGTGCAGTAGAGATATAGGCATTGACGCCGGCGCGGGAGAAATGGACCCATTTGAGATTGGGCATTTTTGCCAGCAGTGCATCGTCAAGACGCTCATTGGCATAAATAACAGCCACCTGGTCCAACCACGGAGGCTCGCCGTGCCGGTCGTTCCACTGCTCGAACTTTGCCTTCCCAGCAAATTCCTTGACAAGGGGGCTGAGTTCTTCTTCTGGCAATCTGAGGCGAATCCATACTAGATACGGGTCCATGTGGCGTCAGTCTCCGTAAAAGTCAATTCAATACACCGAGGTAATGGGGGAAGCAGGATCGTTGGACGGATCTATGTGGCCACTCGTTGGACTCGATTCTCATGATTGTGCACCGCATCTTGCGCTGAAGCCGATTCTTTCGAATTTGATTGCCGAGCGATCCTGGCCGCAAGGCG
>JAZFYO010000225.1:0-15106 GCA_036443615.1 Binatia bacterium
TAGATCCTCGAGATAGAGGACACAGTGGGGGTTACCCATCGAGACACAACAGACTTGATAGTTGGCCCCACCGACCTCCAACGAGTGGTTCATGATCTCCCCATCGGCATTTACCGGAATCTTCCTACCCTCCAGAATCGGTTCTCCCATATCCACCTCTACCTGATCTCCTGTCAACCGTGGGCGGATCACGCCGGCCAGAGTCTCCACCGCCAGCTCCTTTTTCTTCGTCAAGCCGTGATCGTAGACGTATTTGGCGAAGCTCCGGATACCGTTCCCACACATCTCCACCTCCCCACCGTCAGCATTGTAGATCCCCATCTTAAAGTCCGCTACCCTGGACGGGTGAACCGTCAGGAGCTGGTCCGCGCCAATGCCGAAGCGCCGGTGGCAGAGCCTTTTTGCCAGCTCCCCGAAATCTGCACGCTCCTCCTGCATGCAATCAATTAAGATGAAGTCATTGCCACATCCATGCATCTTGGTAAAAGGGATCTCAGACATTTTACCAGCTCAACTAAGAGTACCCGCTAACCCCGGCCATCAGCTTCTTATCCAATACTGATAGCTGACCGCTGAGAACTGAAAGCTCACAGTAAAATCGGCGGAATCCTCTCTCCGCTGATAAGGTCCTCCAGGGTCTCTCGCTCACGGATGACGTGATAGTCACGTTCGTCCACCAGGATCTCCGCCGCCCTCGGCCTCGAGTTATAATTCGAGGCCATCGTAAATCCATAAGCCCCGGCACTCATGACGGCCAGAAGATCTCCAGGTCGGGGCCTGACCATTTCTCGATCTTTGGCAAAGAAGTCACTGCTCTCACAGATGGGTCCTACCACGTCGGCGACGATCTTCTCTCCTTGGCGTTCCACCACGGGCTGAATCGCCTGGTACGAATTGTAAAGCGCCGGGCGGATGAGGTCGTTCATAGCCCCATCGACAACCACAAATCTCTTCTCATCGGTCTCCTTAAGATAGAGGACCCGAGTTACAAGAACCCCTGCGTTCCCGACAATCACGCGACCAGGTTCGAGGATGAGCGTCACATCAAGCCCCTGCAGGGCGCGGATAAGGGCAGCTGCATACTCTTCCGGATGGGGAGGATCTTCATCCTTGTAACGAATCCCCAATCCTCCTCCTATATCGAGATAGCGGATCCTTGCACCCTGCTCACTCAGGGCCTGCACGAAAACCTTCACTCTGGACAGGGCATCGACGAAGGGGGAAATCGACGTGAGCTGGGAACCAATGTGGCAGTCTACGCCGACCACTTCGAGATGGGAGAGCGAAAGGGCCCTCTGGTACTCCTTCATCGAGCGCTTGATATCGATGCCGAATTTGCTCTTCTTCATCCCGGTAGCTATGTAGGGATGGGTTTCCGGATCCACATCGGGATTTACCCGGAGACTAATAGGGGCCTTCCGTCCTACGCCACGAGCGATCTCATTGAGAAGGTTGAGTTCCTGCTCGGATTCCACATTGAACATCAGAATCCCCGCATCAAGGGCGCGCTCGATTTCCTCTCTTCTCTTACCCACGCCGGAGAAGACAACTCTTTTGGGGTCCGCACCCGCCTTGAGGACCCGATAGAGCTCCCCGACAGAGACGATATCGAACCCTCCTCCTTCCTTCGCGAATACACGCAGGACAGCAAGGTTTGAGTTTGCCTTCACAGAGAAACAGATGAGGTGGGGTAACTGGAGAAAAACCTGATCAAAAACCCGGTAATGACGCCTGAGGGTGGCGAGGCTGTATACGTAGGTAGGGGTGCCAACTTCCTGAGCTATTCGCTGAACGGGAACCCCTTCTGCGAACAACTCCCCCTTCTGATATTCAAAAAAATTCACTACGGCCTCCAGGCCACATCAACTTCATTGGAGGGGGCGCTCAGGGAGCCGTCTAGGAGACGGGACAAAACACGGTAGTGGTAGGTCATCTGTGGAGTCATCTCTTGGTCTACAAAGCGAAACTTTCGCTTCTTGATAAATTTTTCCTGATCTTCGACAAGGATGGTCTCCCTCTCCCTGAAGGGCACAGGGCACTCAAGACAAGCATTGGAAACTTTCTTACGAAAAATCACAAAACCCGCAAGGTCGCGGAGTCTCTGCCCATCCACGTAGTGCGTCGGCCTACTCCAGGTAAGGACAATCCCCGCCCTCCCAGCCTCTCCCTTGAGGTCCTCGATAATCTTTACTTGGGCCGACTCCGGGGCCCTCGGATCCCCCTTCTTCCCACAGGCTGAGACCAAGAACACGGCAACCGACAGAAAGATGAAAAACCCAACAGCATTGCCCCTTACAGGTCCAGACCTCATCTATTATACCCCCATCTCTCTTAGGCGACGCCGGACATTATCCGAGGCTGTGCCACCCGGCGCCTTGCGCCGTTCAATAACGGCATCAAGGGAAAGATACCTATAGACGTCTTTCTCGATCCCGGGATAAAAACGGCGCAGCTCCTTTAGGGAAAGCTGCTCGATCCTGCGGTGGGAATCAAGGCACAGACGGACAACCCTTCCCACCAGGGCATGGGCGGAGCGAAAAGTCATACCGCGGCGTACCAGGTAATCTGCCAGGTCCGTAGCGTTCATGAGGCCATCCTGAGCTGCCGCCAGCATCCTCCCCTTTTTGACCTTGATTCCCCTTAACACCTCTTTCATCATCTCCAGGCTCGACTTGACCGTATCCACGGTATCGAACAGGGGTATCTTGTCTTCCTGAAGGTCGCGATTATAGGCAAGGGGTAACCCTTTCATCACCGTGAGGAGGGCCTGGAGGTGGCCAAAAACGCGCCCTGTCTTTGCGCGGACAAGCTCTGGGACATCGGGGTTTTTCTTCTGCGGCATCATAGAGCTACCCGTGCAGTAACGATCTGGAAGTTCGATAAAGCCAAATTCTTCACTAGACCACAAGACCATTTCCTCGGCAAGTCGACTTAAGTGGACAAAGACAATGGCCGAGACAGAGAGGAATTCCAGGACAAAGTCCCGGTCACTCACCGCATCGATGCTGTTTTTGGACAGGCGGGGAAAGCCAAGCGCCTTTGCCACATAGGTCCGGTCAATGGGAAAGGTCGTCCCGGCCAGGGCCCCCGAGCCCAAGGGCAAGACGTTCACCCTCTCCGCACATCCCTCCACGCGTTTCCCGTCTCGATCCAACATATCCACGTAGGCAAGAAGGTGATGAGAGAAGAGAACCGGCTGTGCCCTCTGAAGGTGCGTGTACCCGGGCATAATGACCTTCAAGTAGCGCTTCGCCGTTCGTGCCAGCTCTGTCTTCAAACGTTGAAGGGAATCGAGAATCGCGTTGAGCTCCTCCCTGAGGTAGAGCCGCATATCCAGAGCCACCTGGTCGTTGCGACTCCGTGCCGTATGAAGCTTCTCGGCCACAGCGCCGATCCTCTGGGTGAGCCGGCGCTCAATGTTCATGTGGATATCTTCATCGGCCGATGAGAACGGAAACCGTGCTTTCTCGATCTCCTCCTCGATGGCCTTAAGCCCTCGCACGATCTTCTGCGCCTCCGACGGCAAAATGATCCTCTGTCGGGCAAGCATCTTGACGTGGGCGATACTGCCGGCGATGTCGTACCGGAACAGTCTTCGGTCCACAGCAATAGAGGAAGTAAAATCCTCTACGGAATGCGCCGTTGGGGCCTTGATACGCCCTGCCCATAGTTTTTTCTTTCTTGCCATCGAACAATCCCTAACGCTTAAGCCCCTTACCCTTTCGGAGACGCCGGAGCCTGAGACGTAAAGAGTTGAGCCTAATAAAGCCGTCCGCGTCGGCCTGGTGATACCCCGTCCCTTCCTCAAAGGTCGCCAGCTTGGGGTCATAGAGTGAGCAATCAGACTTCCTTCCCGCCACAATCGCGTTGCCCTTGTACAGCTTTAGACGAACCCGACCGGTCACATTTTCCTGGGAGGCATCGATGGTTTTCTGCAGGACCTCGCGCTCCGGAGCGAACCAGTAACCATAGTAGACCATCTCTGCGTATTTGGTGATCAGAGAGTCTCGAAGTCGCATCACCTCCCGATCCATGGTGATGGACTCCATGGCTCGGTGCGCGACATGGAGGAGGGTGCCTCCAGGGGTTTCATACACGCCGTGTGACTTCATACCCACGTATCGGTCCTCGACCAGATCCACCCGTCCAACCCCATGCTTCGCCCCCAGACCGTTTAGGCGGGTCAGGAGTGCGGCCGGCGAAAGGGTCCTGCCGTTAAGGGCCACCGGATCTCCACGGGAAAAATCGACCTCGATATATTCGGGACGGTCCGGTGCCTTCTCCGGAGACGTAGTCCAGAGAAACATACTGGCTGGCGGCTCCTGCCACGGGTCCTCCAATATCCCTCCCTCGTAGCTGACATGGAAGAGATTTCGGTCAAGGCTGTAAGGCATCTTACGACTTACCGGAACAGGAATTCCCTGTTTCCTGGCATAGTTCACCAAAGCCTTACGCGAGCCGAGATTCCAGAGTCGCCATGGGGCGATTACTTTCACATCGGGCTTTAGCGCGTAGTAGGCAAGCTCGAAACGGACCTGGTCGTTTCCCTTGCCCGTCGACCCGTGGGCCACCGAGTCCGCCCTCTCATCTTTGGCAACGTCGATCTGCCGCTTGGCTATTAAGGGACGGGCGATTGAGGTTCCCAGCAGATAGGATCCCTCGTAAACCGCGTTCGCCCGAAGCATCGGAAAAATGTAATCCTTGACGAACTCTTCCCTGAGATCATCGACCACAACCTTGCTGGCCCCTGTTGCCAGGGCCTTTCCTTTAATCGCCTCCAGATCTTCTCCTTGCCCAAGATCCGCACAGTAGGCAACCACCTCACAGCGGTATTGCTCCATGATCCAGCGCAGGCACACAGATGTATCGAGCCCACCGGAATAGGCCAGGACAACTTTCTTGACCTTCATTTCCGCCTCTTCGTTTTTTTACCGGCTGATCCGCCCACCCCCTCCAAGACCCAAACCAAAATCGCCTTCTGCAAGTGGAGGCGGTTCTCGGCCTGATCGAAGACAAGGGAGCGGGAACCCTCCAAGACCTCATGGGTGATCTCCTCTCCCCGATGGGCCGGGAGACAATGCATCACCACCACGTCTTTCGCTGCCATGGCCACCACGTCACTGTTAACCTGATAGTTGCGGAAGGCCGTGCGCCTTGCCTCCGCCTCTCCCTCCCGTCCCATGCTTGTCCAGACATCCGTATAGATCACATCGGCGCCTCGCACGGCCTCCTCGACCCGATGGGTAACCGTTACCCGCCCTCCGTTCGCCTTCGCCGCACTCAGGATCTCTGCCTTCGGCTCGTAGCCTTCGGGGCAGGCCAGGGAAAAAGAGAAGGAGAGCTTCTCGGAGGCCCGTATCCATGAATGGACCATGTTGTTTCCGTCGCCGACAAAGGCGATCTTCAGCCCCTCCAATCTGCCCTTGTGCTCTAGGATCGTGAAACAGTCCGCCAACACCTGACAGGGATGGTAGAGGTCCGTGAGGCCGTTGATCACAGGAACCGTTGAGTTACGGGCCATCTCCTCCAGGGTCTCTTGGGAAGAGGTTCGGACAACGATAAGATCCACCCAGCGACACAAGCTGCGCGCACAGTCCGCCGGGGTCTCCCGCACCCCTAGATTAATCTCTTGCGGGCCAAGAAAAACCGTCTGACCCCCCAGTTGGTGCATTCCGGTCTCAAAGGTAACCCGGGTCCTTAAGCTCGGCTTCTCAAATACCAGCGCCAGCGTCCTTCCCGCCAGTAACCGCTGCGAAGTTCTCTGTTTCTGCTCCCGCTTGAGCTTGTGGGACAGCGAAAAGAGATGGTCCATTTCTTCTCGGCTGAGGTCCACTATGCTCAGGAGATCTCTCTTTTTCATGGGCGAGGGGGTGGTCGACTTCTACTGAAGCGCCAGGACTTTTGCTAGAATGGTCAACCCGCGGTCGATGTCTCTTTTTCCGATCGTCAGTGGAGGAAGAAAGCGTAAGACATTATTATTGCCGGTACAGGTAATCAAGAGGCCTTTCTCGAGGCATTCCGCCACTATTTGACCCCCGTCCCGTTCGATCTCCATCCCAAAGATCAATCCCTTTCCGCGGATCTCCCTGACAAAACGGAAGCGGTCCTTGAGTGACTCGAGGCCTTTAGAGAGGACCTTTTCCATCTTGACGCAGTTCCTGAGCACACCTTTCTGGAGAAGTGTTTTTATCACAGTGATACCAACACTGCAGACCAAAGGATTGCCTCCAAAGGTAGAGGCATGCGTTCCAGGGACAAAACTACGGGCCACCTCCTCCTTAGCCAGCATAGCCCCTATTGGGAGCCCTCCTCCCAGGGCCTTCGCTAGCGTCATGATATCCGGCTTTACACCGAAGTGCTCATAGGCAAAGAACTTACCCGTTCGTCCCATCCCTACCTGAACCTCGTCAAAGATCAAAAGCATGCCCTTGTCGTCGCACAGCTCTCTCAGTCCCTCGAGGTAGCCCTTTTTAGGAAGCACCACCCCTCCTTCTCCCTGGATCGGCTCTACCAGAACAGCCACGGTTTCTGCACCAATCGCTCCCTCCATGGCCCGGAGGTCATTGTAGGGAACTTGGCGAAAACCCAAGGGGAGTGGATCAAACCCATGACGTACCTTTTCCTGTCCCGTGGCCGTCAATGTGGCCAGGGTGCGACCGTGAAAGGAGTTCAGCGCTGAGAGGATCTCATATTTTCCCCCTAAGCACTCCGCACCGTACCGGCGGGCCAGCTTAAAGGCTGCCTCATTCGCCTCGGCTCCGCTGTTACAAAAAAAAACCCGATCGGCGAAGGAATGGCGACACAGCTCCCGAGCTAGCTCCGACTGCGGGCCAATATGATAGAGATTGGAGACGTGAATGAGGATTCTGGCCTGCCGCTCGATGGCACGAACCACCGCGGGGTGGTTGTGACCCAAACTATTCACTGCTATGCCGGCGACAAAGTCGATATACTCTTTGCCATCTGCATCCCAAACCCTTGACCCCTTACCCTGCACGAGCGCGATGGGAAAACGGGCATAGGTATTGGCAACATATCTATGGGTGGACCTAAGGATTTGTTGATTCTTCATGCCCTACTTTCGTACCACCTCTGTCCCTACACCCTCCTCGGTGAATATTTCCAAGAGAACGGCATGTCTGACTCGTCCGTCGATTATGTGGGTCTTGCCCACACCACCCTCCAAGGCGTCGATACAACACTTCACCTTTGGAATCATCCCCGCAGCCACCACACCGCCTTCGATAAGCTTCCGGGCCTGGCTGATCTTCAGCGTGCTCATGAGGCCCCCTTTTTCGCTCCTGACCCCTTCCACGTCGGTTAGCAGAATGAGCTTTTCTGCTCCCAAGGCCTCGGCGATATGCCCAGCCACCAGATCGGCATTGATATTATAGGTTTCCCCTTTCTCTCCAACGCCGACCGGGGCAATGACCGGAATAAAGTTATTCTCGTCCAACGAATTGATCACCGTCGGGTTAATTCTGACGATCTCCCCAACCATGCCGAGATCGATGATTTCGTTCGCCTCTCCATCAGCAGCAACCTCTATATTCATTTTGCGCGCCAAGATCAGTCCCCCGTCTTTCCCGCTCAACCCTACCGCCATTCCCCCCTGATGATTAATGAGCCCGACAATCTCCTTGTTGACCTTGCCCACCAAAACCATCTCGACAATATCGAGGGTCTCCGGGTCCGTTACCCGCATGCCTTGCATATAACGGCTGACGATCCCCATCTTCTTCAGAGTCTGATCGATCTGAGGTCCACCTCCATGAACTACCACCGGGCTGATACCAACGTACTTTAGCAGCACTATGTCCTGGGCAAAGCTGGCCTTGAGCTGCTCATCGACCATGGCCCTCCCCCCATACTTCACCACAAAGGTCTTGCCGTAAAAACGTTGGATGTAGGGAAGGGCCTCCATCAGGACCTCGGCCTTTCCAATAAAGTCTTCCATCGAGCTTGCCTTTTCTAATGAAAGATTAGATTGCCACTGCGACTTGAGGAGACGTCAGGTTCCTTATGGCAATTACAGAATATAACGTGATAGATCTTCATCCTTCAAAATCGGGCTCAGACGATCCCTGACGTATTGGGCATCGATGCTGATCTCTTTCCCCGGCATCTCCGGTGCCGAAAAGGAGATTTCGTCGAGCAGCTTTTCCATAATCGTGTGGAGGCGCCGCGCGCCGATGTTTTCCGTTCTCTCGTTGACCTCCGCTGCAATGGTAGCAATTTCACTGACGGCATCCTCGCGGAACAAGAGACGAACTCCCTCCGTCTCTAGCAGCGCGACATACTGCCTGACCAAGGCATTTTTTGGCTCCGTCAAGATTCTGATAAACTCCTCTCTCCCCAAGGCACTAAGCTCTACCCGAATCGGAAATCGGCCCTGAAATTCCGGGATCAGATCCGAAGGCTTGGAACTATGGAATGCCCCCGAGGCGATGAAGAGAACATGATCGGTTTTTACCAGCCCGTACTTCGTGTTAACCGTCGTCCCCTCCACAAGGGGAAGCAGGTCCCGCTGAACCCCTTCCCGGGAAACATCGGGGCCATATGCCGACTCTCGCCCGGCGATCTTGTCGATCTCATCGACAAACACGATACCCGATTGCTCCACCCTGCGGGTCGCCTCGCTGATCACCTTATCCATATCGACAAGCTTGGCAGCCTCTTCCTGGCTTAGGATTTCCATAGCCTCCGGGACCTTAACCGTCTTCTTCTTCGTACGTTTTGGGAGAAGGTTGGAAAACATATCCTTGATTTGAGATTCCATCTCCTCCATCCCCTGAGGAGTGACAATCTCAACCATAGGCATGCCTGAACGCGTAATCTCAACCTCGAGAAACCTTTCGTTGAGCTTCCCATCCCGAAGCATCTTCTTTAGCTTCTCCCGGGTCCCCTGAACGTTCACCCCCTCCTGGCCGGCCTCCCCAGGCTTACCCTCCGGCGTAGCGGGCAACAGAAGGTCTAAGATCCTCTCTTCTGCCAGCTCCCTGGCCCTGATCTCTACCTTTTTTCTTTCCTCCTCCTTGGCCATATTCACTGCCAGTTCCATGAGGTCCCGAATGATGGATTCCACATCCCTCCCCACATAGCCCACCTCGGTAAACTTTGAGGCCTCCACTTTAATGAACGGGGCCTGAGCCAGCTTGGCAAGCCTGCGAGAGATCTCGGTCTTGCCTACTCCTGTCGGCCCAATCATGATGATGTTCTTCGGCGCAATTTCCTCCCTGAGCTCCTCGGGCACGAGCTGACGGCGCCAACGATTACGCAACGCAATGGCCACGGCTCGCTTCGCCTCTCTCTGCCCCACGATGTATCGATCCAGCTCAGATACGATCTCACGCGGTGTCATGACCGGGGACGGCAACAGCTCGATCTCCCCGCGGGTCATCTCTTCTCTCCGCTCATCCTTCATCGAAACTAGGGTAATTCCTCCATGGATAATTGATCGTTCGTATAGACACAGATAGTAGCGGCTGTCCTCATGGCCTCCTCAGCAATGGAGCGGGCGTCTAGCTGGCTGTGCTTGATCAAGACCCTCGCAGCGGCCAGGGCGTAGTTGCCACCGGAGCCTATGGCGATCACGCCGTCGTCCGGCTCTACCACATCTCCACTCCCCGAGATCACTAGTGAAATCTCCGTATCTGCAACCACCAACAACGCCTCTAATCTCCTCAGAACTCGATCCATGCGCCAATCCTTGGCAAGCTCCACGGATGATCGTTTGAGATTGCCGTTGAACTGCTCCAGCTTTTCCTCGAACTTCTCAAAGAGTGTAAAGGCATCCGCCGTGGCCCCGGCAAAACCCGCAATCACCTTATCATGATAGACCTTGCGTACCTTGCGGGCGCTGTGTTTCAGTACAGTTTGCCCGAAGCTGACCTGCCCATCTCCAACCACCACGACACGACCTCCATGGCGAATCGCCAATATAGTTGTCCCTTGAAACATCTACTACCAGCTCCTAGCTATCCCTAAGCCCTTGGATGGGAACGGTCATAAACCGCCGTGAGGTGATCCAAATTCACATGTGTGTATCGCTGGGTCGTGGAGAGGCTGACATGGCCGAGCAATTCCTGGATAACCCTCAGGTCAGCGCCTCCATTGAGCAGATGGGTGGCGAAGGTGTGACGAAGTCCGTGCGGTCCCATCCGAAGCGGTATTCCGGCAGCCCGCAGGTGCTTCTCCACAATCCGTGCAACACTTCGAGTCGTGATCCTTTCCCCCCGACGGTTCAAAAAAACCGCCGCCTGTCCTTTTGATGGTCGCCCCCACTGCTTGCCCTGTTCCGTGGCGCATTCTCGAAGCACCTCTAGCGCTACCTCTCCTATTGGAATAATCCGTTCCTTAGAGCCCTTTCCTGTGACTCTGATGATACCTAACCGGAAGTCAATATCGCCCCAATTCAGACCAACCAGCTCGCTGACCCGAACACCGGTAGAGTAAAGCACCTCCAGAATGGCCCGGTCACGTAGTCGTAGAGCGCCCAATCCATGAACCCCATCCAACAGGCGGAAAACTTCGTCCACGGATAGAAAGTTCACGAGCGGCTGTTCCTGTTTCGGACTACCAAAGCTCAGAAGAGGATCCCGTTCGAGGTGCTGTTCTCTCACAAGATAACGGAAAAAACCCTTGAGCGTGGCAAGCTTCCTGCTTTGAGAGCTCTTCTGGCATACCCTGGCCAGTCTCCCAAGGTAAGCACGGATCAGATGGGCATCTATTAGCTGGAGCGCTTTGTTGTCTACTTGATCCTGGAACACCTCTTCCGTCTTGAGGAACTCAAGAAACTGCTTTAGGTCGCTTATATAGTTTCTCAGGGTGTGAGATGAGAGATTGCGCTCGTCCTGCAGATGGCGCCCGTATTGGTTGATCAAATCCTCCAAATAGTCCATTCATTCCAAAAACCCTAGTATTTTAGCACACCAAGCCACCATTGAAAAACAATTGCGGCTCAGGGGGCAGGACCATTTTTTTGGGAAGTCTATTCTGCATCCAGGGGCATGTCAATTGAACTAGGGCTCTACCGACAATGGTGCACTTCCATGATGTCCGCGATATCGATTCTGCGATGGCCTAAGCCTTCTTTCACAGAGACCCCCTCAGATTCTCGTCCATCAGCAGGTCTGAGTGAAGTTTGCCTATTCAGCGTGTTTGCTGCATATTGAACCGGATGTTAAGCGACGCCTTCAACCGATTCGTTAAGGACCTTAGGATTTCTGTTACGGACAGGTGCAACTTCCGCTGCACCTACTGCATGCCATTCGATGAATACACCTGGATCAACAAGAAAGAGATTCTTTCGTTTGAGGAGATAGCAAGGCTTGCAAATATTTTCGTCCAATTAGGTGTGGACAAGATCAGGCTCACAGGCGGAGAACCGCTGGTGCGGCAAGACCTGGAAAAGTTAGTCGGTAAGCTCTCATCCCTGAACGGTTTAAAAGACCTCTGTCTCACGACTAACGGCTCGCTTCTGGCGGAAAAGGTGCCTGCCCTCAAAGCCGCGGGGCTGAGGCGGATCAACGTCAGTATTGACACGCTCAACCCTGATAAGTTTAAGCGGATGACCAAGCGGGGCGATCTGTCAAAGGTGCTGGCGGGCCTATTCGCCGCCAAGAGTAACCGCCTCCACCCAATCAAAATCAATTCAGTGATCGAGCGAGGCGTCAACGACGATGATATCATCGAACTTGTGGAGTTCTCCAGAGAGAATGGATTTGCCATCCGCTTTATCGAGTACATGGATGTAGGAAATGCCAATAACTGGGCTTCTGAAAAGATGGTTTCCAAAAAAGAGATCCTCGATACGATCAACGCTCGCTTTCCCCTGAGAGAAGTGGGTAGAGACGGGGGAAGCGCACCGTCGATGGATTACCAATTTACCGATGGCAGCGGGGATGTAGGAGTGATTGCATCCGTTACCGAGCCCTTTTGCTCAAGCTGTACTCGGGCAAGGCTGACGGCTGACGGCAAGTTGGTCACCTGTCTCTTCTCCCAAAAAGGCCACGATCTGAAGGCCTTGCTGAGAAGCGGTTCAACGGATGAAGAAATCTTAGAGGTAATCGGCTCGATCTGGAAAAAGAGAAAAGACCGATACTCGGACGAACGCCTGGAGGCCATATTCTCCTCCAAAGGCTATGATCCCAGCCAGCACAAGAAGATAGAGATGATCACCCTGGGAGGCTAAGCAACTCAGGGAAATTTCCTCCCGCGTTTTCTTCACCCGCCCCAAATTCTAGTCCTCAGAATCTATCATGTTGTTTAACGACTCTGCGTCGCTCTTTTTAGCAATGCTAGCCCCGATCCGAGAAAATAATCGAGGCATTTCCGGATTTGAGCAGCTTAGGACACCCGTTGCCGGCATATTGATTGTCGGTCTGCATCTACACTAAAGGTGAGTTGCTGATTCACGCTAGAAACAGGTATTGGTTGCGGCCTGATGCTCATCTGGAGGGTTCTCTTGCGATGATTAATTTCGGATCGGGGCTAGCTGATAAAGGGGGTGGGTCGATATGAGCGAGCCACTTACCTCCTACGGCCTTCCGTCCGATATGCTGGTCTGGCAGGCGATCTTCTTTACTATCTTATCCTTCGCAGTGGGTGTCCTTGGAGGCATCGTCGGCCTCGCCCTGGGAACGATCCGTCTCCCCTTCCTCCTGCTTCTAGGGATGCCCCCCCGGATAGCAGCAGGCACCAACATTCTAGTAAGCACACTCAGCGCAGCTACCGGCTCCTACCGACACTTCCGAGCAGGACGGGTAGATTTCAACGTCGTAGCCATTCAGGGAATTCCAGCCATGATCGGCGCCTTCATAGGGGGCTTTGCGGGTGGCCAGGTCCCCGAGGAGATTCTGATTCTTGCGGCAGGCATCTTGGTTGTATGGCAGGGAATCGAGCTGTCGTTGCGAGCGAGGAGAGATCAAAAAACCAGCAGCGCGACACTCACACCCACGAACCACCAGTTAGAAGGATTTGCCCGTTGGACCCTTGCCCGAATTGCCGTAGAGGCCGTCATCGGCTTCAGCATCGGACTGCTTGCCGGTGCTGTTGGACTTATTCTGGGAACCCTTCGCCTCCCGGCACTCATTATGATCCTCCACATCAGCCCACACGTTGCCGTGGGCAGCAACCTCGTTATTGGCTTTCTGATGGGAGGTTTTGGGTGGGTTGGCCACTTAACACGAGGGCAGGTCGATTTTCCGATTCTTACCCTCATGGCCATCACGGGAATGGCAGGAACCTATTACGGGGCACGGCTAACCGGGAAGATGAGCGCCCGCGGTTTGCTGTCTTTGATGGCCATTGTACTTGTCGTGGTGGGTCTTCTGCTAATCCGCGATGCCTACGGACGATTCTAATGACTCCCCCCCGAATCAAGTTATATCGACCACGGGGTTTGAACCCCGTGGTCGACCAAAGGGAAGAGCTGCCGCTTCTCCCCTTTGGAAACCCCATCGGCTTTGTGCCCGCCTCAGGAGGCGGGGTTTACATTGATTCAAATCTGCGGGCAGCCTATCTGGACAACCTCCGGTACGCTAGCTATATTAATGCCAACATCTAGGTCAGGGAGAAATGAAAGATGCTTAAGGTTATTCCTGTAGAGAAGGCCGTGGGAACGCTTTTGGCTCACGACTTGACCGAAATCGTCCCCGGAAAGCATAAGCGGCCGGCCTTCCGGCGCGGCCATATGGTCAAACCCAGTGACGTCCCTAAACTGCTCGACATAGGCAAAGCCCACCTCTACGTTATGGAGCTGGAAGAGGGGGAACTCCACGAGGAAGACGCTGCCCGGAGGTTGGCCCTGACATCTGCCGGCCCCCAAATCCGATTGACGGACCCTGTAGAGGGTCGAGTCAATCTGGTGGCCGAAATGTCCGGATTACTAAAGATCGACGAGGATCTACTCTATCGCTTTAACGCCTTAGGGAATCTAATCCTCTCCACCCTCCCTTCAAATCGGTATGTGAAGGAGGGAGAGGTCGTTGCGGGGACAAGAACTATCCCCGTAGTGGTTAACAAAGACCTTGTCGAGCAGGCCGAGGCCATCTGCAAGAATAAACCCATCGTTACCATCCTGCCCGTTCCTTCCAGGCGAATCCATCTAATCGTCACAGGAAGTGAGGTCTTCACAGGTCGAATCAAGGACGGCTTCGAGCCCGTGGTAAAGCGCAAAGTGAAGGAGTTGGGATCCGACCTGGAGGCGACAAAATTTGCTCCGGACGACCCTGATCAGATCGCAGGGCACATTCGAGAGACTCACCGGGACGGGGTGGATCTGATTTTAGTGAGCGGTGGTATGTCGGTAGACCCCGACGACCAAACCCCAGAAGGTATCCGTCGTAGTGGCGCCTCAGTTGAGTGCCACGGGTTCCCCGTGTTGCCAGGGTCGATGTTCCTCCTGGCCTACCTCCAAGATACACCGATCCTGGGGCTCTCCGGCTGCGTTCTCCACGACCCGGTGACCGCCTTTGATTTTCTCCTGCCTCGCTTACTAGCTGGTGAAAGGGTAACCCGCGCCGACATTATCTCGCTCGGAATCGGTGGGCTCCAGAGAAAACACGACCACTAAAAATAGCTAGAGGTAGAGATTTGAGACAGAGATGATTGATCCCCTCTCTGTCTCAATCTGCTGACTACTTCATCAACCGGGCGTTGATTTCGTCGAGCTGTTCCTGGGAGGGTTGCAAAACATTCTGCCCCAATTCGGCCAGGGGGGTCTCGCAGAGATTCATCTCTTCAATAAACTCAGCACGATCAGGGTTATAGTAGATCAAGCCGGTCAGAAATTTTCCTTCTGCCACGGCTGCATGAATTGCCATCAGGGCCTGCTGCCTGCTCGTAGGATCATAGTTATCTCCCAGCTTGTGCAAGGTAATGCGAGAGCCGTCGTGAAGGGTCACTGCGTGATCGGTCCCCTTTTTGTAATCGACTTCAATATTTTCAAAAGGAGGAATGAAGTCGATGTCGTGGAGCGGGTCCAGATGCTCTTTAATGTACTTCAGGCTCTTGGTGGAGCCCTCATGGTTGTTGAACGTCACGCAAGGGCTAAGCACATCCAAAATGGCACTCCCCTTGTGAGCGACGGCGCCCTGAATTAAGG
>JAZFYO010000226.1:0-3146 GCA_036443615.1 Binatia bacterium
AGAGCGCGTCGGCCGCGCCACTCTCGATCTCCCCAAGGCGCCCGGCCGGCAACCGCCGGTCGTAGGTTACCTTCCCACCCCAGGAGTCGATGTCGTCCAGTGAGAAACCATAGGTCTTGAAGACGACGTTGGCGAGCTGCGGGACCGAGTTCTCTCGCGGTCCTCGGATCGAGACGCGGAGCGGGTAGCGCTGACGTGCGACATCCGTGAGCGACCGCAGGCCGGTCGCCTCAGTGACCGCGAAAGCGATCTGGTCGTAGCTGGGAACCACGATGATCGTGCGGACACCCAGCGCCTGCTCGAAGGGGCCCGTACCTCGATAGGCCATGGTAAGGACGGCCGACGGGTTGATCATGGCCAGCTGTGCCTCGCCACGCGCCACCTGCTCGATGCCGTCAGGTTGGCCGCTGCCGTATATCGAGAAGCCGGAGGGATCGAAATCTTGCGTCTTCATTAAAATCTGGGCGCGGAGGTGGGGCCAGCCGTCCATTCCCACAAGCTCGGCCGCGAGCTCCAGGGCCAGCTTGGACCTAGCCACGGCCGGTGAGATTCGGGTCATCGTACGCTGCATCATGTCACACCCCCTTGTACGAAATCACGGCTCGCGGCCGCTGCTCCTAACGAACATGTGTGGGGCGAGGTCTATGTTCTGCCTATTACCTCACGACGGGATACTGAGCGCCTTTGAGCTCTAAACAGACCTCTCACTTTCATGGGGAGAAGTGGTCACAGCCTTAATGTCTTCTACATCCGGAACTGTGTCCTTCGCTTGGAAGAACTCGATGGCGTTGCCCGCGAGCATCGCGTAATGTTCGTCCTCTGGAACACCCACGAAAGTCTCCTCGATTACTTTTCGCGAGTGGGGCCAATCGCCCGATATGTGCGCAAAATCGCTCCCCCACATGAGATTTCGGACCCCGCTTTCATGACGCTGCCTTACCCCGACGGGATCCTTCATGAAGCCCCAGAGAAAGTGATCGCGAATATATTCGCTGGGCTTGCGTTTTATCGGCGGCAGTCCCCACTCACGGTAACCCCAGTGACGGTTTCTTTCGTAGTTGTCATCTATTTGAACGAGGCAGTGGGGTAACCATCCAATCTGGGTTTCGGCACAATAGATGCGGAGGTTCGGAAAGCGATCAAAGACGCCGGCAAAAGCTAGTTGCAATGGCAAAAGCGCGCTCTCACTTGTAAAGCGGCACATCAGGGTCACCGGATCCCGTCCCTGGGTAGCTCCCCTCTCTGGACCACGGGTGTAAGGAAAGACCGGTCCCTCGCGAGAAAACCTTGTAGTTGCACCCGCGGAGTGGACAGTAATCGGTACGTTGTGATCGAGCGAGGCCTGCCAAAAACGGTCATCTTCCGGCAACGGATAACCTTTTCCGTTGGGAAACTTGTATAAACAAACACCTTTTAAACCCATACGGGTGCAGTACTCCATCTCCGCAATGGCATCGTCGACCCCTGTATCGGGAATGATGCCCATAGCGATCAGCCTGTCGGGAGCGAAAGAGCAATACTCCTCGGCCAGCCACTCATTGTAGGCGTGAATCATAGCCTTGTAAGGTTCGTTGTCGGTGATACCTCTCCAAGTATTGATATAAAGCGGGTGAGTAAATAGGATCTCCGCATCTACCCCGTCCTGATCCTGCTCCCTCAGCCTCTGCTCAGGGGATCCTGTGCCGACACCGTACCTACTCCCTGCCAAGCCAAGCTGTTCATACGGCACGCCCGTGATCTGAAGGACCACGGTGAAAGGGCGACGGTTCTCGACGATGAACGCATCACCTCCCTTAGCAAGCTTTATTCTGCGCGGAGCTCGTTCCTGCCATCTAGCTGGCACATGATGCACCCAACGATCTGGGGGCATATCCAGATGGGAGTCACCAGAGATGACCTGAATTTTTCGCGCCATATAACCCTCCTTTGCCCTGCTAAACCAGCTTTTAATCACCGGGTAAGAAGATATCCCGCGGATAGCTCAAAATTACTTTGGAACATTACCGGCAACTTCTTCGGCGAACCGTCTGGCGGTGCGACTAGGCAGGAATCATCGTTGCTTCCACTCGTAGTTCAAGGCGGTAAAGTCAATGGTGAAGTTTCCGCCCTGAGCGGGCTTGCGTGGAAGTTTATCGACGTCCTTTAGACCGCTCGGGCAGTAGAGTTCAAAGAGGTTCCCTGAAGGGTCTCGAAAATACATGAGGGCTACCACACCACTGCGAGTCCAAGGGTGGATGGTAGGTACCCCATAGGCCTCTAGGCGCTCCTTGATCGGATAGAGGTTCTCTGGTTCGACAAGAAACGCGTAGTGCGGGAACTCTGCGTCCCTGCCTGTCCATCCGCCTTCTCTTTTCGACAAACCAACAATTATGCCTCCCAGGCGCACCTCTACAAAAGAAGGAATATCGAGGATGATCTCGCCTCCGAGCACTTCGGAGTAGAAGCGCTTGGACTCCTCAAGATCGCGAACGGGAAGGCTGACGTGACTGAATCCTGAAAACAGTGGTTTCCCTGGGCCTTTAGAAGTTCCAGGGGTCAATTCAGACATAGGCTTTCCTCCTTTGGTAACGATTTATCCGCCTGGGGCCGCTACTATATTTATCTAGGGATGGAAATATGTCAAGCCTACTCACCCTTGACTCTTCATGACCTGGAATGATATCCAAAAACTGCTTTCTGCTAATTCAGTCCACGTCAGGCCAATAGTCTGGGTCCATAATCGGCGCGAGAATGACTAGGGGAAAGGAGATCAAAAATGGAGAGGGAAAGAGTAAGAGAGAAAGAACCTGTCCAACGGGACGAGGGGCAGCATTATGAAGACACGCTGAGGCTTAACGCAGAGGCGAGGGAGCGTGCTAAGACTGGAAAGATCGTGATCCGAGCCAAGGAGCGCCCCTGGCACCAAAGCAGACAGGGGTTTACGAGGACCTATCTCTCCTGGCACGGAATGAGTGACACGGCCGCCGAAGACTGGACCTGCTTCATCCATGATGTCAAGGTCCACTCAGGGAAACACAAGCATCAAGGGGGGATACAGTTGTTTGTCCTCGACGGCGAAGGATACACTGTGGTCGATGGAAAAAAGGTGGAGTGGGAGAAATGGGATCTAGTGATTTTACCGGTCAAGCCCAACGGCTGCGAGCACC
>JAZFYO010000227.1:0-2711 GCA_036443615.1 Binatia bacterium
GCCACCTCGTGCCATACCACCTCAAGCTGCTTGGTCTTTCTGCCGGTGCTTTTCTCCATGGGTCTTCCTAGGGCTCGAGATCCTCCGTCAGTGACTGCCTGGTCCCTGGCTCAAGTTTCGCCTCAGCCCTGTAGTTCGGGTGGTCAATGACCAATTTTATTTCATTATTTTTGTCGGTAAAATCCTTAATCAATTCTTTTCCAACCGGGAACCTCACATACTGCACTGCGCTGATTTTATCTTCCCTGCTATGTCCTTCCTCAAATCGGGCACGGACGGTATTTTTGTCACCGACCTTGAGAAAAACAGCCTCATCCACGCCCAAGAACTTTAGTAACTCTTCTCGCAAATTTACCTGATCTTCGATCTCCAGCAGCAGGGTTGCACTGAGCTCGCCGGGTTCGGGGATGAGACTGTTATAGGTCTCGATCTCGTCGCGGACCTTATCCAAGTCCGTAATTCGTTCTGCCCGGAGCATCTCTTGTATTTGAAAAATCACCGTGTCCCGGTTTTCAAACACGAGGCTGACTTTGTCTCCAACAGGAATCCTCCTCTTTTTCTTGAGTTCGATAATCCTCTGGCGAAAATCGTCGCGGATCTTTTCATAGGCCGCCAGCCCCTTGATGTCATCGAGACTGATCTTTTTCATCCCCCAGTCACCCTTGAAGACCGTAGGCCCTGGCTAAGACCCGAATCGGATGGATGGGTTTATTCCCTGTCCCCTGCTCGATCTGGAGGCCGGCCAACGGACAGTCCGACACCGTAAGGTCGGGCTTGCTCTCCCGAATCTCCTGTAACAGGGGGGCAGCCACTTTCTTAGATAGGTCGAAATACTGCTGTTTGAGTCCCCAGGTCCCGTCAATGGCCGAACATTTCTCAATCAGGTGAACCTTGGTGTCGGGAATGAGCTCCATTAGCTCACGGGACTTATAACCCATGTTTTGTGCCCGCAGATGGCACGGTATCTGGTAGGCCAGCTGCCCCAGCCCTTTGGTAAATTGGGTATCGAGTTTTCCCTCCCTGTGGAGCCCCATGAGGTACTCACAGATATCGAAGGTTTTCTCGGCAACTCTCCGAACCTCCTCCCCCTGAAGGAGCATGGGATACTCGCGCTTGATCATATAGCTACAGGTTGGGCCCGGAACCACCACGTCGTAGCCCTTTTCAACCAGGGTGTGAAGCGCATCGATGTTTGCCCTGGCATTTGCCTTGGTGGAGTTGAGGTCACCGCCGTCAAGAAAGGGCATCCCACAGCACAGCTGCTGCGGGCATTCCACCTGGACCCCGTTCTTCTCCAATACTTGCACACAGGCCTTGCCGGTCTCTGGCTCATTGTAATTCACGGTGCAGGTATAGAATAGGGCGACCTTCCTACCCACCTCTGGTTTTCTTCCGACATCTCGACCGTCGAACCAGCGCCGAAAGGTCTGGCTGGCATAGGACGGCAGCAATCGGTCCCGGTGAATACCGAGAAATTTTTCCATCAGCCAGCGGTTGAACCGATTCCGGTTGGCCCAATTGGCAATAGGAGCAAACAAACTCCCCAGGCGCCCGATCCGATCCACCTGACCCAGGACATAGTCCTGGAAAGACTGACCATCACGTTTTACCTGGACTGCCTTGGACCTCAACATGAGGCGAGGAAAGTCTACTTCCCACCGGTGGGGGGGGGGTGTAAGGACAATGGTTAAAACACAACTTGCACTGGTAGCAAAGATCGGTAACGCTCCTCAAATCTGCCGCTGCTAACTTTTCCGCTTCACCATCCACCGATTCCTGGTCGAGGCGCTCGAAGAGGTCGCTGAACGAAGGACAGAGGTTGTAGCATCGCCTGCAACCAGTGCAGAGATCAAAGACTCGGCGCAGCTCTTCCTCTGTGTTCTCTTGATTCCAGAATAAGTCGCTATCCAATCCAACAGTCATGTATCTTCGCCCCGACCTTGCATCCTCCAAACCTTCTCGCAAAGTAGCTAGAATATGCCACAATTTGCCGCCTCACCCTCTTGGCGGGCGACTGATCTGAGGAAGGCGTCAGGACAATCCCAACACTCCCCACACCGGGTTCATATCTCAGCAAATTAATCTTAGACAGCGTCTGCCGGATCTTTACCCGCAATCAGCTGACGTCCCTTGGTAAAGCGGCCGGCATGAGACTTCTCCGCCTTCGCGAGCGTTTCGAACCACTCAGCCAACTCCTCAAGTCCCTCTCCACGTGCGGTCTTGGCAAAACCAGGATACATCTCCGTATACTCGAAGGTTTCCCCTTCGATGGCCGAATGGAGATTCTTTTCGGTGTTGCCGATGGGGACGTTCGTGCACGGATCCCCCACCTCCTTCAAGAAGTCGAGGTGACCGAAGGCATGCCCGGTTTCGGCCTCTGCGGTGTCCCGGAAAAGACCGCCGATATCTGGGTAGCCCTCGATATCAGCTGTACGGGAGAAATACATATAGCGGCGGTTCGCCTGCGACTCACCAGCAAACGCAGACTTGAGATTTTCTAAACTTTTTGTGCCCTTAACACTTTTAGCCATAAAATCCTCCTTGGATTTATTAATAATTGCTACTGTTACTAATCAAACCTATTCTTCATGTCAAGAGGAATATGTCCGCTTCATCTGCATGATCTCGTAATCAATCCGCCGAAGAGCTGAATCAGATGAGTCTTGTGCAGCATAAATTAGGTAGTGCATCAATAGATCGGGGAGCTGGAC
>JAZFYO010000228.1:0-5591 GCA_036443615.1 Binatia bacterium
GGCTCTTGTGTATACCTCCCCATTGCTTGAAAAAGAAGGGTACACCAGCTTGGGCCAAGCCGGCGGACCTCCCCGTGCAGCGGCCCACGCGGTTCTATCTGGACATCAACCTCAAGGCAGCCAAGAAAATTGGTGTCACGATTCCGCCGTCGATTCTGTATCGGGCCGATAAAGTGATCAAGTGAAATCGATCTACTGGCGAGGAGGTAGCCGATCAGCGCCGGTCCACATCGGGTCGCCGTTTTCTTGTCAAATTGCCGTAGGACGCATTTAATTAGCTCTTTAATTGAGTTCTAGCGGTCCAACACCGAGCAAACCCAGGCCCAGAGCGGTTGCGAGCCTACCTAGAAGTGACATTTAAAGGCCTTTACAGAGGACTCGACCAGTGGGGGGCTACGAGGGGGGAACTGAATTGTCTTGACTTTCGTGTTGTCTTCGCCTATAAGCTTTGCCGATTGTTAGGGAAGAAGGGACCTTTTGGGTTGGGTTTTATGGCTATCTCTAATCCATGCCTGTCTTCTATTATTATTGCTTGCTGATTGTCATACAATGACAGGAGTTTTTTGTGAGCTTGGAAAGTAGCAGCCAAAAAAGCAAATAATAACACAATTAACTAGACTAATACGGTATTTCGTATACTAAAAGTATAGAATACGCCAAGGAGCGCTACAATCTCATTAAGGTATATAGTAAAGCTTGACCATGGCTACTACGAAGCCTATAGCGACCAGACTTGTTCGTGCACAGGCAAGCAAGTTATTAATCTTGGCCAATCTATTATTCTCGCGAGCAAGTTCTGTTCGTTCCCTGGATAGATCGGTAAGCATCACTGCCATTTCAGTTTGATTCATTGGAATCTCCTTTCTGAGAACCAACCAAGGTCACGGAGGCCCCCCTCCTCCACTCGTTTCTTCGGCGGGTAAATTCAGGCTGAGACGCATTTAAATAGCTTCTATGACAGCGGCGGTTGTGTCAACTGAGTTTTCTCTCTTCAAATGAATAACCGTTTCCTCCCTGCTCATCTTCCAGGTCGCGTTGACATAATGCGAAGTTATCGGATAGTCTCTGCCCAAAGTGAGGGATGATCGGGAAAACGCTATTTACTCAACGCATCTTCTTCGGAGGTTCTACGCATGGCTATTGTTGATTCGCACGCCCATCTAGGTCCCTGCCGTGTGTTCGGGCTGAACAACACAGTCGATATGCTCCTGGAATACGTGGAGCAGAACGAGATAGATCAGTCTGTCGTCCAGCCTTTTCCCGGAGCGCCGGATCCACGGAAAGTCCACGATGACCTCGCCCGACTCGCCTCCGACCATCCCCGGAGATTCTTCGGCCTGGCCAGCATGAACCCACATACCGATCCCGACGTTTATTTCAAAGAGATTGAGAGGTGTGTCCGGGAGCTGAATTTTGTCGCCGTCAAGCTCCACACCATCGGCCATGCTGTCTCCCCTCTCTCCCAGGATGCCGACACAGTCTTTCAGGCCGCCCGTGACCTTGGAGTCCCCGTCATGGTCCACACCGGGGCGGGGATCCCTTTCGCATCTCCGACCCTGGTGATCCCAAAGGCCCGCCAGTACCCCGGCGTCCCGATAATTTTGGCCCATGCTGGATATGCCATCTACACGATGGATGCCTATGTCGCGGCCACCGAATGTCCCAACGTCTACCTGGAAACCTCTTGGTGCACCCCCCATGTCATCAAGTTCGTTATTGACAAGCTGGGTGCGGACCGAGTGATGTTCGGATCTGATCTTTGTGTGAACGCCCCTGTCGAGATGGCCAAGGCCAAGGCCATCGGGCTGGAAGGTGAACAGAAGGACAGATACCTGGGTGTCACAGCCGCGAAGGTATACAAACTCCCAGACCCATGATGCTCCGTGTGACACCGCTTTGTGAAAGCAATTTAAACAGGAAGAAGTCAGGTATGAAAGGATCGAACTTAATTTCTCGGTTTGCCTTCCGTTAGAAGTTTTTTCTTGGCTTCAAAGAGATAGGATCTGTCCAACCTCGAAGTATCCTGCACTGGAGCCAATGCCATGAGCGAAAAATACGGAAATCTGATTCCCACAGGCAGGCTGATTGACGGTAAGCCTCGCTCAATCCTTTTCGATGCCACCAAATGCATCGGCTGCCGCCAATGTGTTCACGCCTGCAAGGACTGGCATGATCATCCGCGCACAAGTATCTACGAAATGTCCAGTACGAATTGGATCACAATGGAACCGCCGGTCCTTGAAGGTCTCTCCCCTATTTGGTCGAGGAATAGCTGCATGCACTGTGATTATCCCATATGCGCCGCTGTCTGCCCGGTGGAAGCGATCACCAAGTACGAAGAGGGACCGGTCGTTATCGACAAGGACATCTGCATAGGTTGTGAATACTGTATCTACGCCTGTCCCTGGGGTGCCCTGTCAACGGATGACATCAAGAGCGTCATTTCAAAAGACAGCGTCACCCGCAAGGTGAGCAAGTGCACTATGTGCAGTGATCGGGTCAGTCAGGACAAAACCCCCTTCTGCGTCCAGGCCTGCCCGGCCGACGCGCTCGACTTCGGCCTGCACGAGGATATGTCTGTGAAGGCCGGAAAACGAGCGGATGACGTCGGTGGCTATCTGTATGGTGAAAAAGAAGCAGGCGGGACCCAGGTGATTTACGTCCTCAAGGAAAAGAAGGAGGCCTATGAGCTACGCCCCATAAGTCATCAAAAATATCCGCAGCACAGAATCCCTTTGGGCCTGATGATCAAGGACCTTTTCACGCTGCGATGCGGATTTAAAGGGAAACTTCGAGCCCTATACCTTGCCTTTATCCACCCAAGGCGACTCCTCTACCGTTACTGGCCGTGGGTGAAAATAATTTAAAGAGGATTCCCGATGCCTGAGTATACCGAACTATTTCCAGTTGACCGCAAGACGAAGTTGCCCGGGGGCTATATGGGCAAGATCCTGCGAGTCGATCTGACATCAGGTTCGATCAAGGATGAGAATCTCCCGGAAGAGACGGTGTTGAAGAAACTGATCGGTGGCCAGGCACTGGCCACCTACATCCTTCTCAAGGAGCTACCCCCAGACGCCAAACCCTTTGGACCCGAGAACAAAATGGTTTTCATGACAGGACCCATTACCGGCACTGGCCTCACGCCGGGAGGGACTAAGGTAACGGCAGTCTACCTGAGTCCTTTGACAGGCCATACGCTGGGTCGTGGGGCATCTAGCGGCTTCTGGGCGGTTTATCTGAAGGCCGCTGGTTATGATGGGATCATTGTTGAGGGAGTGGCCCAACGGCCATGTTACCTGTTCATTAATGACGGGAGGGTCGAGCTACGAGATGCCAGCTCGGTATGGGGAAAGGGGGCGAGGGAAACAGAGGATCTACTGCGCGAAGAAGTGGGATTGAAGGACGCGAAGGTCATGTGCATTGGTCCGGCCGGGGAAAACCTTGTGCGGGCGGCGATGCTGGTCAACGATTACAACCACAATGCTGCCCACAGCGGGGGCGCGGTCTTCGGTTCAAAGAAGCTCAAGGCGATTGTGGTATATGGCACGGCACGGCCTGCGCTTTACGACAAGAACCGGCTAATCGAGGCGGGCCTCAGGTGGAGAAATACCCTCGTCCAATACAAAGTCGATGGAAAAAAGACGGCAGGCCATGCACTGGATCTAGGTGCCCTCCCCAATCTTAACTTCCGTAGCTCCCTGATCGCCGATCACGCGCGGGGCTTTGATCAGAACAGGATCACGCTGAGACCTTGCTTTCAGTGCCAGCGTCTTTGCCCCTGGGATGTAGAAATAAATGAAGGAAAACATCGAGGGACGATCGGCCACTACAATGCGGGAAGCGAATGGCTGGACACCTTCTTCAACCTCGGCATCAAGGGAAACGATGTCCTCTACCTGGCCGAAAAGATCAATGATCTGGGGATTGAATGCAGTCACTTCTCGTGCGGCGTCGGGGTGGCCTTCGAAGCCTGGGAAAAGGGTCTCATCGGCCCGGATCAAACCGATGGGATCCCATTTGAATGGGGCAACGCGGAGACTGTGGAACGACTGCTCGAAATGGCTGCTCGCCGGGAGGGTCGGTGGGGAGACCTCCTAGCCGAGGGGCCCACGGAAGTAGCCGCGGCGATCGGAGGCGATGCCCCGAAGTGGGTGGTTCACACGAAGAAAGGGACACCCGCACTGCATGATTGGCGGCCCAAGTTCGGCCAGATGCTACGTGAGCTGGTGGCCAGCGGCGGGATGAAGCCCCAAGGCGGGGGATCAGTGAACCCGCCTCCTGACCTCCAATACCGCGAGAAATGGGGGCCCTTGAAACAGGACGACCCCACTGGTTGGCCGTGGTCTCAGGTCCTCTCGGAGCAGTACCGGCAGTTCTGCGGCCTCATTGGAGGATGTTGGTTTGCCCAGATGCATATGAAACCCGACGGCTTGAACAGCGTGGTGGATTCGCTGAACGCGACTACGGGCTGGAACTTTGATCTGGACCAGGCCCTGGTTGCAGGACACCGAAGTATTATTCTTCAGAGCCTGTTCGGAACTCAACGCGGGTGGGTCGCCGAGCAGGATTGGAGAGACGTGGGGCCCCGATTCCTGGAACCGATCCCAGACGGAAAATTTGTGGGCTTTACCATTGCGAAATGGCTCCCAGACATGGTCTACGAGTACCAACGCCTGTCCGGCAGACACGAAAAGACAGGCCGTCCCTTCTTGGACACACTGACCAGTTTAGGACTGGAAGAATTCAAGGAGTGGAGCCAACTGGATTGATCAGTCCAAAACTATTCTCTCTTCGTAGAAATTAGAAACAGGAGGACTTCAAGATGATAGTAGACCTAGACTCCCATTTGCGGGAGGGTTATTTCATGGATGAAGTTTACAAACTCGACGGGCCTTTTGCGCAATTCACCCCGGTCAGGGCCGGAGAGGGCAGAAATCACCAGACCCGTTTCATACATTCACTGGACCCCGGGGACCCGAAGGGCCGCGCGGCTCACAAGCATCCTTATATCTACGACCCCAAGGTCAACTGGCGAGGTGGCGAGATAGCCGAGCGTCAAGTCGCCGGTTATGATATGGAGAGGCGCCTGAAGGACATCAAAAGGGAAGGCATCGAAAAACAGATCATCTTTCCCACCGGCATCAGTATCCCGACCGAGAATGTGGGGGGATTGGGTTTTGCCTTATGCCAGGCTTACAACAACTGGGTCGCGCGCCTGGTGAAAGGCCATGAGGATGTCTATCTGCCCGTAGCAATGGCGCCTGCCGGGTGCCCAGACCAGATGGCGAACGAGCTGCGTCGTTGTGTAAAGGAACTCGGTTTTAAGGCCGGACACCTGGTGCCCTACTGCGGGCCGCGCAATTTGGACGATCCGAGTTTTTATGATTACTATGCGGCAGCACAGGAATTGGACATTCCGCTCTTCTGCCACCCTAACAGCAATGGAGAGCTAACGGACAGATTCGATAATTTCTTTAAGACCCATGTATTAGGGCGGGTCATGAATTGCACGCCGGCACTCGTCGCTCTGGTACTGGGAGGGGTTTTTGAGAAATTTCCCAAGCTCAAGGTTGCCTTCTTCGAGTGCA
>JAZFYO010000229.1:0-2492 GCA_036443615.1 Binatia bacterium
TTTGAACTCATCGTGCTCCGTTTGGCCAACGTATATGGCCTAGGCCATTTTTGGGCGGGTTCCTCCGGAGGAGAAATAATCCAAAATCTGCTTCAAAAAGGGCTGAACGGAGGGATGATCCGAATTCCGCACGAGCAAACCAGAGATTTCGAGTATGTTTACTTCAAGGATGCTGGCCGTGCGATAGAACTAGCCGCGACAATTCCTATGCCGGCCAAAACGATTTTCAACATCGGGACAGGCGTGGTGACAAAATTCGACGATCTAATAGCGCTGGCGAAGCGCCTGCTCCCCAAACTTGAAGTCGAAATCATTCCTGGAAAGCCTTCTCGCTCGCTTAAGCAGCCTCTGGTGATCTCCCGTGCCAAGGAGTTTCTTGGCTGGGAGCCCCTGTTCAGCATGGAGACAGGTTTCAAGGATTACATTAAAGATCTCCAGGCTACCTAGTGACGCATAAGATTGTAAGTCCGCATCTCAACTGTCGCGGGGCAATGTCCAGGTCTGCCTCGCTCGGCAGAGAGAACTGCCCGAACGCCGGCCCCCGGTTGACATAACGCACCTTATTGGATACTGCCCGGTAGCAATGGGGTTCCTTGGCGAGTCGGCTCCCCCCGCTAGCTGCTTGGGGGTTCCAATAGGGGCTGGCGCGCGGTCGCCGCCAGAATTCTTGGAGTCTCAATGGCCGAACCCGAAAAGGGAATTCTTATCATTTGGCAAAGCAAGCCTTACTCCTCGAATATTGAGGTATCCAGGAGACTTGCCCCATGAATGATTTCATGTCCACAGGAACTCCCGGATATTTATGAGGCGATGAAGGTTTCGCTGATCCTCAATGTGCCATTTCTGTTCTAAGCGAGTATGCTGCCTGAGCGCCCGATAATACGCTCTGTACCTCGTCTTGTCTGGTGTCACCATCCTGCGGAATTCCGTGCCCGCTACCTTCTCAAACCGAAGAGGCGGCTTGGTGATTTTTTTGATCTCTAATGGAGTGCGTCTGCTCGGCCTTTTCCTCGTCCACCATTGGTAGAGGTCGCGGATCTCCTTCCAGGCCCGTCGATGGACGGCGTCGTGGCTCCAATCGATATGCTTGTCCGGAGATTCTTGTTCCATGAAATCGGCCAATAGCTGGAAGGCTGCATGAAGAATGACCTCGTCCTTGTCGTGCCAACCAGCCCTCAGGGTACGGATAGTTAGCCGAACGCTCTTGGATTTCTTGTTTTGCTTCATTTCTCTAGCTGGCTACCGGATGAGTAGGCTGATCAGCGTGGTGGAATAATGTGAGGTCTGGTGTCCCTAAAATCCCAGAGCGAAGAGTAGGCTCGATCGCATTAGTTGCATCTTGCCGGCGCTCAGCGTTGTGATTAGCGAGCCGATTTTTCCTTTCGAAACGGTTTGAAGGTGGTCAAGATTGACTGCGCAATCTCTGGTCATGCCGTCTGCGTTGGTCAGCAAAACTTCGGATGGAATATCGCGAATGGTTGACGTGATCGGGGCAACGGTCACTTCTCCTAGGAATTCCAGCGCCGAATCTCTGGTCAGAATCAGAACCGGCCGTTTCTTGTCGGGTCGGGAAAACACGTACCATCTGACCTCACCCCTCTTCATCAATCACCCCAGACGTGTTCCGATTCCCAGTCACTGAACTCGCCGTGCTTAACCGGCTTACGCTTGTAGCCTTCCCGATGCTTGGACTCCTGGTCCCTTACGCGGACTTCTTTAAGGGCAGAACGCAAGGCTTCCCTGGTAAAGGCGGATCGCGTTGTCCCTAATTTCTTAGCAGCACTGTCCACGGCCTTTACGAGGTTTTCATCCAAGGTCATTTGTACCGTCTTCATAAGGGGCTCTCCTGTTCGTAGCTATAAGTATAGCTATAGTAGCCCACATCGGCATGCTAACTCAAGCGACAAGCTAAAAATCAGTTGGTGGGGTCATCACTCTGGCTGGCGGGCTCTACCTTTCACTCTAGACAATCTTGGCAGAGCGACGCCATCCGCTTTTTGGTCGAATAGCGCCGCTAGATCCAGGATTCACGCCAGGCATTTCTGCAACAGACCCTTTTAAATCTTGTACCCCTTACCCCATAGGCAGTATGTCTTCACTATACCCAAGATGCTGAGGCCCTATTTTCGATTCGATCGAAAACTCCTGGGCAAGCTCAGCCAGTGCGCCTATCAAAGCCTGAAAGAGTTTTTCCGCACGACCCTGAACAGGCCGGACTGCGTACCGGGCGCCGTGATCTCGATCCAGAGCTTCGGTGATCTGGTCAACTTCCATCCCCACCTCCATTGCCTCGTCACCGACGGCTGCTTCATGCCTAACGGGTGGTTTCACGTCCTTCCGGAAATAGACATAAAGAAACTAGAAAACCTCTTCCGCCACAAGGTCTTTAAGATGTTGCTCAGGGAAAAGAAGATCAGCAGGGAACTGGTCGGCAAGCTCCTCTCCTGGAAAAACTCCGGTTTCAATATTCATAATCAAGTCAAGATCCAAAG
>JAZFYO010000230.1:0-3654 GCA_036443615.1 Binatia bacterium
TTGTGCCCGCCCCAAGAGGCGGTGTTTACATTGAATCAACGTGTGCGCCGGTCCGAGCGGCGCAGTGAGAATACCGTTACCTCTCTCCCCCGGACAAAAAAAATTCCGAGGCGTTGAGCCTCGCGTGAAGGTTCGACCATAGCCATTTCTGCGGGATCTGTCCAGCATCAGCCGCGGAGTAAAGGTACTGATTAGCAACCGAGACTATTCCACACCCGTGCTGCTAAAGGTTTCATTGGCGTACAGAGTGGTCAAGACCGGATGAATTTCTCTACTGGTTCCGGCGTGCTTGCATTGACCAATAGTCCCGCCGCATAGGTGGTAACGTTCTCGATCTCTTTTGGTAGCGGGCCGACCAGCTTGACGCCCTGGTCCTTGTAAACCAGAATTTCAGGGACTTGGCCAAAGCCAATTTCATTTTCCGTTTTACTGCTCGCCAGATGTTTCCTGACGGCGCCGCCGATCGGGACACGCGTCGTCTTGGCCTTTACACGCCCCGAAATGCCCCCAGACGGCCCATGAGCTTTTCGACGTAAAGACCGGATGATGCCTGATTATAGACCAGAGACCGGGCGGGGAGTATTTCCTTTTTGAGTGCCTCTGCCGTCGAGATATCCGGTTCCGGCACACCGGCACGCACGACGGCGGCGGCCCTGATTCTGCCAAGAACCGCCATGCTCCCGGCGACAACGCGTCCGTTATCTTCAAAACTGTTCATCGTTGGAATTGGAGCGATGACAATATCCGCTGTGGTATCATCTTTCTCGACCTTGCCGCGAAGAACGGGCGCAGTGGCGAATGTAATGATGACTTTATGCCCGCCCTCCTCGTGGAATGCCTTGGCGAGGTTCGCCAACCCCGTCTTGATGGCTCCGGCGCTGAGTACTTTAATCTCAGCAGTGGCGGCTTGGGCTGATGTGATTGACACGATCGGGACTATCGCGTTTTTAAACTCTTAGACAGATATTGGTCGACATGCAACGTTGATCTAACGGAAAGTTTGTCGAAACTTATCCCCTCACCAGCCTGCCGAACTGGCCGGTTTCTTCCCCCGTTTCCACATAGGTGCGGGTTACGCTTATAGAACCGTAGATCCATAGAATCCTCATCTCACTCTTTCCCCGGTTGATAAACCTGTGGGGTATGCCAGCCGGTATAAGAGTTGTATCGTACGGATTGACCTCCTCCTGGCGTTTTTCTATCTCCACTAGGCCCTCACCTTCCAGAAGGGTCACCTGCTCATCGGTGTTATGGGTGTGTACGGCGATAGATTCGCCGGGCGGAAAAGTAGTTACGCCACTGGAGAAGACCTTGGCACCAGTAGCCTCAACCATCAGCGGGGTGCTATAGATCCCTCTGCCACGGTCTATCTTTGGTATCTCGTTAAAGCGCAGCAATTTCGCCTTGCTCATAGCTCCTCCTTGCCGTTTTGTCTGGAATTATATAGTTTGCGAGGCCCTGATAAAAGGGGATAAACGGGGAGAGATTCTACGAGAGGACCTATTCCGCCAATAAGCTGCGACGGATGAAATTAGGGTGTCGATATATGCCATCTTGTGCTTCTTGACAGCCTTTTACGCTATCGGCTAGGGTACCCGCACAGCTGGGTTGGAAGGTCACATAAATTAAGTTCAATCCCGTTGGACAAGAACAGATGACGAAGGGAGGCAGAGGTATTCGTGTTGAAACTCTATCATTGGTGGAGTTCGACCTGCTCGCGTCGGGTGCGGATCGGCTTGGCCGCGAAGGAGCTTGAGTGGGAGAGTGTGTATGTCAACCTTCGGACGTTCGAAAATCTCGAACCGTGGTACGTGAAGCTCAATCCTAATGGTGTTGTGCCAACGCTCGACCACGACGGCAGGATCATCATCGAATCCAACCTCATCCTCGAGTATCTGGACGACGTCTGGCCCGATGTGCTGTTGAGGCCTAAAGATCCTTACGAACGCGTACGGATGCGCATCTGGATGGACAAGTTCGAGCACGTCCTCCATCGCAACGTCAACGTGATCTCTTTCATAAAACAGGGGCGCATTGAACGCTTCAAAAAGCTCTCTGAGAAAGAACGGCAATTGATCATCAACCGGCAACCGACGGAAGAAAAGCGTGTCCTGCTGTCGCGCCGGCTCAGAGATGGAATCTCGGAGGAAGACATGGCTTTCGCCGAGGAGCGTCTCGCCGAGGTGCTGGACGAAGTAGAGGAGACCCTCAAGGATCGCCCGTGGCTCAACGGTGAGAGAATGTCTCTGGCGGACATATCGATCGCGCCCTTTATTGAGCGGTTCGAAGCAAATAGACTGATCCGGCTGGTCGATTGGAACTCGCGCCCGGCCGTCGGCAAATGGTGGGCGCAGATGCAGGCGAGCCCGGCGTACCAGACGGCCTACTCGTTCAAGGACCCGACACCCGAGCGCGTCTGACAGCTACCAATACAGGAGGGTTGAGGAGCTGATACTCAAGTACTCGCAAGATAAAGCAAGGGACCCGCATCTTGCCTGGATCACTGGGGCAATCATGCCCAATCCTTCGGGCAACCATGCCTAACATGTTATTAGCACCAGCGAATAACTCATTGAAAAATAATGATTTTATCATTTGGCACATTGTATGCCTAACTATAAAGTGAAAAGATGGCTATAAAATCTGCAATGGATCAGGTCAGTACGAAAAAAGCACTCGTTATAGAAGATCATCCAGATATGCTTGAGGTCCTCACCCTGCAAATGGAGACCTTGGGGTTTGCGGTCATCGGAGCCAAAAATGGTAAAGATGGTGTAGAGAAAGCCATCGAAGAAAAACCCCACCTGATCCTCATGGACATTATGATGCCAGGAATGGACGGGCGAGAAGCAACACGCATTATCCGCTCCAACCCGGAGACGCACAATATCCCAATCCTAGCTGCCACGGCCCTCTTTAGGGAATCGGATCTGAGGAGTTGCGTTGAAGCTGGGTGTAATGATTGCCTTGTTAAGCCCTTTACCTTGAAGCAGCTCCAGGGGAAGATTCAGGAATTTTATTCCTCTTCAAGCACGACCATCCATTAATGGGTCCCTTTAGCCTCCCAGTGGGACACTCTCAGGTTAGTAGCAAAAACTTCTGGCTTGTGTAGGTAGTAACTCCTATAGAATACCAGCGCAAATTTCCTGCGCACCCACCTTTTTCCTCGGCCAGAAAATGATTAAAGACGTAGCATCTCCAATAGTTCTAATATGATGCAATTAAAGCGTCTTTTAATTGCGTCTGGGTGAAATCGGCCTGTAAGCGCCCGCCAAGACTCCGCTTTCTAGCCTATTGACATGCCTCTATGAACTTACTAGAAGGGTACCTTGAGGAGTCAGTGGGGGTCTCCCCGATCATTGATGAGGTAATTATGAAGCTCAGGACCATCGGGGAAGGAGGCAGTGAACAGAAAGCAGTTGGCAGAAAAAAACGTGGAGATATCCTATGAGTAACAAAGTCTTTTGCATGGCTCTAGGCGCTATGCTCTTTGGTCTTAGCTCTCCAGTTGAGGCGCAGCAGGCGGGAAAGGTCTATCGGATAGGTTTTCTAGATTTCCGCTTTCGTTCTACCACTACCGATCCCCGGCACGTTGCATTCCGGCAAGGGCTGCGCGAGCTTGGGTATGTTGAAGGACAGAACCTTGTTATTGAG
>JAZFYO010000231.1:0-2560 GCA_036443615.1 Binatia bacterium
TTCCCCTATAGCTGGCTCCTCAGCCAGGTTAAATCCGGAGCTGGCAAAAATCATTTTCCAGGCTGGTTCAAAGGGAAAACAGTCGTCGTGGCCAACCTGACGACCGGCTCGGGCGACCAGGGGGCAACGCCTTACGAACGCGATTTCCCTTTCAGTGAGGTGCACCTGCACCTTCTCAATATGTTGCTCACACGACAGTTCCTGCGTGACGCCAAGCCTGCAGAGATGGCTTTGACGCTCGTCATTCCGACCGTTCTCCTGACTGTAGCAGCTCTGGCCGGAGGACCCGGTTTGATCGTTCCCACCTTTGCAGCCGTGCTTGCCGCATACCTCATCACAGTACAGCAGGCGTTCAATTATAGCGGAATTATTTTCCCCGTTGTGAATCCTGTTCTCGCTCTGACTTTTGGACTCATCCTGCTCCTGGCCACTCGTTTCTTTATCGTAGATCGGGAGCGTATGCGATTTCTCTCGGCGCTGAGAGCCTGTCTTCCGCCTCAGACCGTCCGGGAGATACGACAAAGCCCCGGACGCATTCCCCAGCTGCTCGAGGGCCACAGGAAAGAATTGAGCATTCTCTTCGCAGACATCCGGTGTTTTTCTGCCTTCTGCCAAAAGGCCGACCCCCTCGACGTTCAACGGATCCTGAGTGAATACCTGACCTCGATGACAGAGGTAATCCGGAATCACGGGGGGACACTTGACAAGTATATGGGCGACGGGATCATGGCCTTCTTTGGCGACGGAGATCACGAAGGCGATGGGAAGGAAGAGGCGCGGATAGAGCACCAGGCAGCCAATTCGGTCCGGGCGGGCATAGCCATGCAGAAGAAAATGACCGAGCTCAATACCCGCTGGGAGGGTCAAGGACGGGAGACGCACCTCATTCGCATTGGGATCAACACCGGCATAGTGACTGTGGGAAAAATGGGAACTGAGCACCTCTGGGACTACACGGTCCTCGGCACGGAGGTAAATAAGGCACAGCGGCTGGAGAGCGCAGCCGAGCCCGGTGGCTTGCTGCTGGCACGGCGCACTTACGCGCTTGCCCGCAATCAGAGTTTGCTGTCTGACGACCTGTCGGCAAAGACAATAACGCTCAAGGGTCTGGGCGAGCACAAGGATCTCTACTCCATACCACCCGAAATGATAGCTCAGATTTCAATTACTTCGCCCCCGGCTACCGGGAAGGGCAGAGGTTCAAAATTGAAAGAAAAGTTGACAGGCTTGGTCCAGAAATCTTCAAATAGCTAAGGTGGCGTAAATCGAGGCAAATTCCTGGCGCAGACCATACCTAAGGTTATTTCTGACACACTCCCCAGAAACGCATCTTGATCTGTGGACCGGGAAGATTTCTTAGCGATGGCTTAAGACGCTTTCTGATTCGATTTCGAACCTCCCGATAATCATACCCAAACTTCTTGCCTATCCGGTCGAGCTGTGAGCGGTAGTTTTCCACCTGGCTCATACCATTATAGCCAATGTCGTAGATGAGCCACTTATCCCGTTGCAGATGAAGGCGGTAGGCAATGACATATTTCGTCTTGGGCGTAAGCAGTTTTGATCTTACACTGGCCCTGCTCCCCTCGATACGTTCTTCTTCAAAGATCAGGCGAAATATCTTGCTTCTAGTATAACGATCAAGTGCCAGACTGTAGGACTGTACCAGCAAACGACTGTATATATCTGTGAACTCCTCTTTCTGCAGTCTGGTCATGTGAGGCAGGTAGGCCGCAGGGAGGGAACGCATAGCCATTTCACAGGAATTTATATGAGGCATCATGACAGCCCATACTTTTTTTAGCCGGTCCTGATTCTGTGGTTTAGAGCTTGGCGGGGATTTACGAAGTATTTGGAGGACCTCTTCACTGATCTCGCGAACCATTTTACACGGAGACCCTGCAGTCTCGAAGCATAGCGCGGACCAAGCAGTGAAGTGCTGGGATAGAAACGATAAGAACACAAGTAATGCGCAGGAGCAGCGCAATACCGATCGAAAAGTCATGACTTAAGCTCCGCAGCGTCGCGGATAGTTAGTCTGAAATCTAGTTATATCGAACACAGGGTTTGAATCCCCGTGTTCGACCAAAGGGAAAAATTGCCGCTTCTCCCCCCTGTGGAGTAATGGACCGCGACTCCACGGGGGAAACCCCATCGGCTTTGTGCCTGCCTCAAGAGGCGGGGTTTACATTGAATCTATGACCCCAACAGTATCTGGCAACTCCGGCACTCTTAGCATTTAACCCCGATCCGAAGTTTCAAACCAACCTCGGCCCTCTGAAGGGCTTCGTAGGATGCTCACGAGCGTACACCCTGAACCATTCCCCGTGGATCCTTATAGGAGCCTATGCGAATCTGCCAAAACCTCTCCTGCTCCCAGATATACAGGGTGATTCCTTCCGTTTTACGCTCGGCTCTTTTTTCGGATCGGGGTTAATCCTTTGACCAATCAATCTCCGTATGCACCTTTAGACCGCTCAGATTCCCCACGCCGCCGATCTTGCCGTGAAACTCCGCAGTAGTTATTCCGGGTATGTCACGGGGAACGGTAGGAATCACT
>JAZFYO010000232.1:0-2302 GCA_036443615.1 Binatia bacterium
CCCGAGCTTCATGTGGACAACTCGAATACGCAGGCCGAAGACACCCGTAAGCCGCTCATATTCGCTGCCGGCTAATTCCACATCAGACACCTTTTCGAAGGCCAGCGCTTTAGAATAGAAATCCGCTGCACGATCCACATCGCTAACAGTCATCCCGATGGAACCTAGGGCTTTGACATGCTCTTTACTTGACTGTTGCGCCTGCGCCGTCGGTATCCAAAAGCCGACGGTGAAATAAAGCCAGAGAACAAAAGAAAGCGATCTAGGCACCCTGTGGCATGACAATGAAAGTAGCTTTGCTGTATTTCTAAATCTCTGGTTTTTTGTGTTGTCTGTGTGGCCCATACCGGCCTCTTTCCTAATGGCCTAGTCCCTTACTCTCTTCGAGGGCCCTTCACTAAATCGCCTCAAGCATCTCAACAGCGTTGGAGAGGTAGGACCTCATGCGCCCCCACCTAACTTGCGATCCAGGTTGAAGGCGGAGCTGATGAGACCCAGGTGCGTAAATGCTTGGGGCAAATTCCCCAGGGCCTCTCCCCTGGGACCGATCTCCTCGGCATATAGTCCCAGGTGGTTCGCGTAGGTCAACATCTTCTCGAAGATAAACCGTGCAGTCTTCGTCTCTCCCGCTCTGGTCAGGGCCTCGACCAGCCAGAAAGTACACATACAGAAGGTCCCTTCCTCACCCTTCAGCCCGTCGGCAGTCTCCTCCACATTATAGCGGTAGACCAGGCTGTCCGACACCAGCCCCCCTTTGCGAGGCGGTCGATTTGTCGCACGAAGTGTGCCGATCATCTTGGGGTCGGAAGGGGAAACAAAGAAAACCAGCGGCATCAGGAGATTGGCCGCATCGAGGACCTCGCTACCGAAGGACTGGACAAAGGCGCCAAGCTTTTTGTTATATCCCTTGGTCATGATATCCTGGTAGATCCTGTCCCGCGTTTTTAACCACCGTTCTCGATTCGCAGGGAACGACCGCTTATCTGCAAGGCGCAGTCCCCGGTCCAGGGCCACCCAGCACATTAATTTGGAGTAGAGAAAATTTTGCCTCCCCCCACGAACCTCCCAGATTCCCTCGTCTTTCTGGTTCCAGTGGTCACAGACCCATTCCAACAGTTTGCAAAGGTTCATCCACAAGTCGTTGTCTATTGGAGTCCCGTACTTGTTGTACAGGTAAACGGAGTCCATCAACTCTCCGTAGATGTCGAGCTGAAGCTGCCCCGAGGCGGCATTGCCGACCCGGACCGGCGAGGATTTCCTGTACCCTTCCCAATGCGGAAGGGTAAATTCGGGGAGATCCTTCTCCCCGTGTAGTCCGTACATGATTTGAAGCGAGCCATCGGGTTTGAGGTCATTGCAACGATTCTTCAACCAATCCATAAATTTGTCCGCCGCATCTGTGAATCCGAGTCTCATCAGGCCGTATATGGTAAAGCTGGCATCGCGAATCCAGGTGTAGCGGTAATCCCAGTTGCGTTCTCCGCCGATACCCTCAGGCAGGCTACAGGTCGGGGCAGCAACGATTGCGCCGGTAGGTGCGTAGGTGAGGAGTTTCAAGGTCAACGCGGAGCGGTTGACCATTTCCCTCCAGCGGCCCCGATACTTTGATTGGCTTAACCAGCGCCGCCAATAGTCTTCCGTCTTCTCCAGAAGATCGTAACACCGCTCCACCGAAAGGTTGACTGAACTAGCGTCCTTTTGATCGGCTTTCTGAAAAACAAAGGCGATTATCTCGTTCTCCCTCAAGGTTCCACTCGAGGTCACCCCATCCCCTTCAGCTTTGAGCTTAGGTTGTCCTCTCATGGTCCAGGATACCCCGAGTACACAACTGAGATGACGATTGTGAAAGTAAGCTGCGCCTTTTCGAATTTCAACCCGGTGCTTAGTTCTACCGTAGTTAAACGCCGGACGGCATTCCATTTTCAGAGACATGTTTCCACGTACGGATTTTACGATACGCACCAGGCACCCGTGATAATCCTCCTCGTCGGTTCCCACTGGCATAAAGTCTATGATCTCGCTCACCCCGTCTGCACTGAGAAATCGTGTAAGCAGAATGTTTGTGTCCGGAGCATAGAGCTGCTTGTGGATCACATCTTGGCGTGCTGAGGTGATCTGAAATCGACCGCCTTTGGCATCATCGAGGACTGCTCCAAAGATACTGGGCGAGTCAAAACGAGGGTAGCAGAACCAGTCGATGGAACCGTTGGTCCCAACAAGGGCTGCTGTATGAAGATCCCCTATGAGACCGTAATTTTCTAATGGTAGATAGGGCATAGTTCACCTCTCCTTAAATTTTGTA
>JAZFYO010000233.1:0-5069 GCA_036443615.1 Binatia bacterium
GCTCCGCCCTGGAAGAAGATCCCGGCGACTGATATGCACCAAAATGGTCCTTTGGGGTTACGAGCCTTTAACTGCATCAGCTTTGGCAAACCGGAGCTCGTCGAGGGCGATACCGCTTCGCCAAAGAGCAAACGCGCCGATCGATACAATGGCGAGCAGGCTGGAAACTTGGACGAGCAGTACCATAATCAACGCCTCTTCCTCGGGGACGCCCAGCAGGTCGAGCGCAAAGATTGCCCCAACGAAGAAACCCCCTGGGATCCGCGCAAGTCGACTTAGAATGATGAGGAATCCCAGAAAGACGACGAGGAAGACGTAGTCTAGTGGGTGGAGCACCAACCGAAAGGCTAGTCCTGCCAACAGAAAATGGGTGATGGCGATCAGCTTGATAACAATGCTGGCCAGAACAATACCAAGGCCTCGCCAAGCTTCTTGCGGCCATACGACGCCCTGAGCAAACGATGGCATCAGTTTCTGAACAGGGCCGACCAAGCGTACCGGCAGACGGCTGCTCAAGCGCGTGATCCAGGTTTCCGGGCGCAGCACCCAGTGCTTGTATCGTGAGAGGCCGAACAAGAGAAACGTGAACAGAACGAAGCTACCGACTCCGCCAACGATGAGTCCCTGGCGGATGTTGCCGGCCGGATCGGGAAAAATGGCAAACGCCAAGACAACTGCCACGAACCCCGTAAAGATCAGGCCGTCTACGAGCCGATCGATTGCAGCAGTCGCCAAGACCGTGCTCATCTTTAGGGATTCCAGCCTGGCAATCAGCCATGACCGAGCGAACGGGCTAATGCCCAAAGGAATCAGGATGTTTGCAAAATAGCCGGCCATGATTGCGCCAAAGAGGCGAAGCGTGCCAACCGGGCGGATTGCAAAAAGCAACTGCTGCCACTTCCACGCACGCACGAGCTGTTCGGCAGCAATTGCGAGCGGCAGGAGCAGCACATAGGCGGTGTTGGTCTGATTGAGCACCTCAAATATGCGATCGTACTCCACTCGCCAGAAACCCCAAGCAAGGGCCAATAGCCCAGTGAGCGCTCCCACAATTGACCACCACGGAGTCAAAGTGTGAACCATTCGTGTTCAAGATCCTTTAACTTAATGAGGTAAAACCTAAGCAGCCCAAATGCCACACGTCGCGAGAACATTATAAGCCATACATTCGATTTGAAGGCCAGTAACTTCACAATTATTAATGATCGGAAAATATCGTGACAACAAACTGGTGGCCAAGGCCTTTCTCAGAGCGGCTACGCTGCTGCATCCATTGTCACTGTATTATACGTTTCTTGATAGACGGCATTAATTACAAACGGATGGTTTTTGGTTGTTATGTCGTAGAAACCACTACGAGGTTAGTAACGAGAAAGGAGGCCATCAAATGTGCATTTTGCAGGCAGAGATTTTACCGGACGAGGGGAGACCACTGTGAGGGTAGGAGTTCAAGAAGCATTGATTTCCGGCGCGTTTTACTAGTCTATACACTTCAAAATAGTGCTAAGATGCAACTCATTAGCTCTTTAATTGAGTCCTAGGGGTCTGATACCGAGCAAGCCCAAGCCCAGAACGGCTCCGAGCCTATGTAGAATTGACACTTTTTCGCCTTCGGGGAATTGCCGCTATCATGACATTTCAAGTAGCGGCACTCTCCCTATTTTTTCACTGGAACAAGTATCGGAACACACGTTGGTTTTAAATCAATTACAACTGGTGTCGTGCCAAAATAGTCCCCATCGACCTCTACCGCAACTGGCTCATCGGATTCCAGGTGGACCCGCTTACCCGTAAGATAGGCGACCTCGGGAAGGCTAGATACTTTGCCACGCAGGGCGCTAAAGGCGTAGCGGCACAATGCGGGTATCGTACCGCGCGGGAATATACAGACATCGAGATGGCCTGAGTCGCTGCGGGCTCGATCCGCGATTGAAAAGATTCCCCCGTAGTTTCTGACGTTGCTACTACAACGAGGGCTCCCTTTAGACCTTCGCGGCCATCGACCGTAATCCTGAGCTTGGGTGCGCGGTAGTGAGCAAGAACTCCCAGGAGGGGGCGTACGTAACCAATATATCCAAGTCCCTTTCTGCCCCGTTGGATCCTCTCGGTCACCATTGCATCGAAGCCGGTACTAACCATCAGCATAAATCGGCGGTCATCTATCATTCCCATGTCAAGCTTACGGACGACACCCTGAGCTAAGATTCCTGCCACTTCTTCCGGATCGCTTGGCAATCCTAGCTCGTGGGCGAGGACGTTGGCGGTACCTGTAGGTAATAGGACGATGGGGATAGTGGATGGATCGGCAACGCCGTTGATGACCTCGTTGAGCGTTCCGTCCCCTCCAGCAACCACAATAGTCCCCGAACCCGGCTCGATCCGACTGGCTGAGCGCCTCGCATCCCCGGCGGCTTGGGTAATAAAGGTTTCCACGTAGTCCCCTCGCCGGTCTAGAATCTGGACAAGTTTCTGAATCTGTCGGCCTGCTTTACCGCTTCCTGCAACGGGGTTTGCGATCAATGTCACGTTCACGGCGGCTATTATCCTAATTTCCCGAGGTAATAAAAAGAAATAAAAAGGGATCTAGTCCTTTCGGCAACAGCCCGTCGAGTGTCGGCCCCACCTCCACTTTACCTAGGACCAGTTGGACACCGCCATCATGAGAGTGTTAAATAATAAATCTGAGATCACGTAATGAGCTAGGTGACTGATCACCCCCGCGTCTTTGAGTTAGCAGGGAACTTATTGGGAGGGAACAGAATGGAGAAAAGGAAGATACTGCTTATCGATGACGATGTTCAATTTACGGATCTATTGAAAAATTATCTCAATAAAACCGGCAAATATGAAGTTCGAGTGCAAAATAACGGATCACGGGGCCTTGATAGCGCGAAGGCGTTTAAGCCTGACCTCATAGTGCTGGATTTCGTTATGCCGGATATGGATGGCTCTGAGGTAGCAGAACTGATATTGGACGATGAAGATGTTAAGAATATTCCGTTAGTATTTTTAACCTCAATAGTGGCCGATGAGGAAGTTAAACCGACCAGTGGTCTTATAGGTGGTATTCGTTTTATAGCCAAGCTTCAACCCATGCGGAAGCTCATCGCTAGTATTGAGGAAAACATACCTAGATAAAGACATGAGAGTAGGGCATATACTTCCTAGGTAAGTTCGTACTGTAAAAGTTCGTTTTCGGCCTGGAAATAGGCGGTGCGAAATGCCTGCTCATCCGGGAAGGATGCTTTCGGTAGCCGCTTGCACATAATCTGCACACGCAATGGTCGCACATCGAACGGATAGGGCTCAAACGTCACACGTCCTGCGCCGATCGGCATCGTCGTCATACGAACGCTCTTGTTTTTGTCGGTATAGCTCATGGGGACCGGCTCAATATATTCATCATAGGGATCCTGACAGCAGAAGTAGAGGCCGAGCAGGTCCCAGACCTGCAATAGGTGGTAATTCACCCAGATCGTTTCCTCCCCGATGGCCGAGCGCTCATTTTTCTGCCACGCCTCGCTGCGATTGACGAGTTCTTCAATTTCAGGCCGGGTGCCTTTGGGGTTGTACTTACTTGCCGGATACGCAATCGTTTGATAGCGTCCCTTCCACAAACCAGTGCGATGCATGCCCACGAGCAATCCTGAGTAACGGTCGATCGCGCTCAGCCAGTCTATACACTGCTGGTATGAATCGAGCTGAGCTTGGTTGAAAGGAACCTCACGAAACCCGTACGGCTCCCCGCTTTTGGGGTCTGCCAGCGGACTGGTCTCGTACCTCAACCAGCCGTAGTCGTGGTAAGCCGCAGCCCGCACCACGGAATCGTATGGTTCGGGGCGTGTAAACTCTGAATTGCCCCAGTGAGCGGCTAGCTGGCCCACCAGCCGCGAGTGATCGGTCTGCCCTATGAGTAAAAGCTCCCCATTAGACTGCTTACGGGTAATCATGTCTGCTCCTTTTCTTCCCTAGAGAGAGTGTTCTCTCCGCCGTAGGTTGATTCCCTCCCCGAGCGCCATCCTATCCCTGCTTTGGAGATATAAAACAGTCCAATAATTCGCGTCAACCTCTAATCCTGCAGCCTGTGGGCCTTCTCCAAATCTCGGATGATGGGGTCACCTGATTTGCGTATCTCCACGTCAGTGTGATACCAGAAGCTGCATCAGAAAAACTTTAAGGGGAAAATCCACCATGAAGATAACGCTCTCTATCCTCCCAGTGGTCTTTATTTTGCTTTTTATTGTCTCCTTCAGCCTAAACGTTGCCGCGCAAGGTGGAGGGGATAACTCTGAAGCAATGGCCATCATCGAGGAGCGTTCTGAGCTTATGCGGAGCATCCGGGACACTTTCCGACCCATCCGGCCAATGCTAATGGCTGGTGCATTTGAGATCATCATTCTGAAATCCCGTGAGCTCGCCAAACTGGCTCAAGAGATTATGCCCGCTTTCTCCAAGAAAGCCCTCTCGAATAAGTCGCGCGCCAAGGACGAGATCTGGAAGAACAGGAGCCAGTTCACCCAGAAGGCCGAAAAGCTTGCGGCTGCAATAGCCGAGCTGGAGCAAGCCGCTAAGACCAGCGACACAGAAAATACAGGAGCGCGTATTGCGAGGGTCTTAGCGGCCTGTAAAAATTGTCACCGATCCTTCCGTAAACCCAAGGACAAGGGTGAGGACGATTACCAGGGTTGACTCTATCCGCTCTCTTCCTCTTCCTCCTCCTCGGATTACCTAAGCTGTTCCCTTTTTAAGATGCTTAGCGAAGAAGGCGAGTGTTTTCATCCAGGCATCTTTGGCGGCTTCGGGATGGTAGCGGTCCGTCCTGGTCTCGTCGTAAAACGCATGTTTGGCACCCTCATACACGTGATACTCAAAGCTTTTCTTGTTTTTCTCCATGGCCGCCTTTAGCCTTGGCACCTTTGAGGTAATCCCCTTGTCCAAGCCTCCGTATAGGCCCAGCACTGGGGCCTTGATGTCCTTGACCTGGGAGAGGGGATTAGGACTTCTACCATAGAAGAGCACGCACGCAGCTAACTCTGGAAACTTCGTGGCACTCAGAAGCGAGATGCCTC
>JAZFYO010000234.1:0-23295 GCA_036443615.1 Binatia bacterium
CTTGCCCTTCTCAAGGTGCCAAACAAAGGCGACCACCTTCATCGCCAATGAGTCGGACCTGTTTATGGGGGGGTCTGAAGGTTTAAATTTAGTCGCAGGGTCCTCCAGTTATAGGGCCAGCGGAATTTGCAGTATCGAAAGTCCATATATCACTTGCACATTTGGTGTGTCCTGCCGTTAATAAAAATGTTACGGAACCAGCCGATGGAATAAACATAGTTACGTCAGCATGCTGATTATATCCCCTAGCTGTTAGCGCGGCGAGGTTGGTGGTGTAGACGTTAGCATCTACATAATACGCCTCCTGCGATGTGCCGGCATTCCTTAAATCCGACCATACTTGAGCTTGAAAGCCCCTGTTCCGATAGGCGGCGAATTGGGGAATTGCGATTGCTGCCAAAATACCGATGATGGCTATAACAACAAGGAGCTCGATAAGGGTAAAGCCCCCTTCGGCCCGTAGTCTCAATCTATTCATATTCATCTCCTCCCTTTATTTATCCTTTCTTTTCTTTCTCCCCGTCAGACCCAACAGGAGTTCGGTATTTTGACCACCTCCTTAGTTCCTGCGTAATTTGGGCTGCCCAAGGGTCACTTTAATGCAACGCAAGAATGGGGCCAGCCACGAAAACCCAATAATGCAAATTTATGGAATTTTCTAAAAAAACTTTATCTGAAAAAACAACTAGTTAGAAGCTATATCCACATAAGTGCAATATTTTGTAATTAACAAAAAGTTGCACTTAAAATAATTGTGACAATTTTGGAAACCAAGAAATGGTACGTAATATTGTACTAGGCCTCTTCCTGATCACCGAGACCTTGGTTTTTCATATTCAAAAATCCATACTTCTCTAGCCTGTGGCGGAATGATCTATAATTTATCCCCAGAAGCTCAGCGGCCTTTTTCTGTACCCCGTTAGTCTTCTTTAGGGCCCCGAGTAGAAGGCATTTTTCATGGGTAGCTAGTTCGTCGTCGAGTGAAATTCCCTTGCTGAAAAAGGAATCTCCTCCTCCCGGAGCTGTTTTTTCAAGTAGATTGACCTCCTCCGAAATGGAAACTCCCTTGACGTGAAGAGGCAGGTCGTCGTCGGTGAGAATGTTTTTATTGGTTACTGCCACGGCGTGCTCGATGATATTTTCCAGCTCTCTGATATTTCCCTGATAATTATAAGCCATCAGACACATCAGCGCGCCACTGGAAATTTCCTCAACTTGCTTGTTATGCTCGCGGGCAAATTTTTCAATAAAGTGTTGAGTCATAGGCGGAATATCTTCTTTTCTATGACGCAGAGGCGGCAAGGCCATCTGCACCACATTGAGCCGATAAAAGAGGTCGTCGCGGAATTGTCCCTTTTCCATTTCCTTTCTCAGGTCTCTGTTCGAGGCAGAAATCACTCGTACATCAACCGTAACATTCTTGGTTCCCCCAACCGGCGTGAAGGCCTTTTCCTGTAACACCCTGAGGAGTTTCACCTGGAGGTGCAGAGGGAGTTCGCCAATCTCATCGAGAAAAATAGTCCCCCGGTCAGCCTGCTTGAAGAAACCCGCATGATCCGCGACTGCCCCCGTAAACGCGCCGCGAACGTGTCCGAGAAGCTCACTCTCGATGAGGTTTTCGGGGATAGCTCCACAGTTCACCGCAATAAAAGGGCCGTCTCGACGCGGCCCGTTAAAGTGGATGGCCCGTGCCACCAGCTCCTTTCCGGTTCCGCTTTCCCCCGTGATCAGGATGTTGGTGTTAGTAGCAGCCACCTTTTGAATGAGTTGATAGATCTTGTCCATTCCGCCACCCTTACCAATCACCCCCTCGAACAGGAAACCCTCACCGGACAACATCTTTTGCTGATGATCCAGCCCATGCTCCCTCGCCTTACGCATCTCCTCTTCCAGGTGGAGCTTCTCCTCCACTTCCCTTTGCTTCGTAATGTCCTCAAAGATAGAGACAAACCCAATAGGCCCCTTACTCGGGTCGCTCAGCGGAGCCACCGTCAACCTTAACTGCTTTTTTGCACCTCCGGGTTCATTGAACAAGAGTTCCTGCACGGAAACCTCCTTGCCCTCAAGGGCTCCGTCGAACTTAAAGGAGAGGGAAGGGAAGACCTGGCTCAGGTTTTTCCCCTTGACGGCTATTTCAGAAATAGAGGTGAGCAATTGCGCCTGAGAGTTGAAATAGCTGATGTTTCCCTTGAGGTCAGTAACCGCAATCCCGCTTCCCACGCCTTGGATGAGGGCTTCTTTCAAGGCCTCGAGATCCCGGTACTCCCGCTCTCTTTCTGCCAGGAGATTCTCGGTCTGAAAGACCCTCGTTGAGAGATACCCGCCCAAAAAAGCGATGATAAAAAAAGTGGGTATATTTAGAACCAAGTTCGTCACCAACATCTCAGAGGATAATAGCAAGCTGCCAATAGCCCGATAATGAGCCCACAGCATGACTGCTCCGTAGCAAGCACCTGAGAAGCCCGCAGTAATAAAGCCGCCGCGATAGAACAGCAGGATGCTACCATTCATGACCGCCAGGTTATAAAGGAAGGGGAAGGGACTTTCGACGCCGCCAGTAATGGAGATGATACCAGTGATCAATAAGACATCAAAATTAACCTGGATATGGGAAAACAAGTTCAGGTTTTTAATCCAAGGCAGAATCAGCGCTGATGCCAAGGAGATCGCATAGGCGGCAATTAAGGGAAACTGTAGAGAGCGGAAGGCGCCGATGTCCTCTGCCCTCCCCCAAACAAGGGGAAGGAGGCCAACCGCGCCCAAAAAGAACGTAAGGATCAGGACTCTAAGGAACAGGAGCCATTTGATACGGCGGGTGAGTCCTCTCTGATCCTCTTCTAATGGCGGCGAGACCACGCTATTGAATAAGAGTGCCCAGTTGGAAGATCGGCAGGTACATCGAGATCACCAATCCTCCAAGAACAATCCCCAAAAAAATCATGATCATCGGCTCCATAAGGGCCGTGATATTATTCACTGAATTGTCTACCTCGTCTTCATAGAAGTCCCCGACCCGCTTAAGCATGTTATCCAGAGCCCCTGTGTTTTCTCCGACGGAGACCATCTGGCACACCATAGGGGGAAAGACCCCGCTTTTCTCCAACGGCTCGGCTACTGTCTTCCCCTCGCTGATACTCACACGAGCGTTCATAATGGCCATTTCAATAACCTTGTTTCCTGCCGTCTTAGCCGTAATTGCAAGACCATCCAGGATAGGTACCCCCGAGGCCAAAAGGAGCGACATGTTTTGTGAAAATCGGGCCACCGAAACTTTACGAAGAAGGTCGCCAATAACGGGAAACTTAAGGAGAAGGCCATCAATGGCCAGCCTTCCCTGCGGCGTTTTATAATACATCCTAATAGCTACAACGGCTAGAATAATAGCCACAATCAAGTAGAGAAAATTAGCGCGAAAAAAGTTGCTGACATTTATCGTAATCTGCGTCGGAACCGGGAGGGCGCGACCCATACTGCCGTAAAGTTCGGCAAACACCGGGATCACAAAGATAAGTAGGATGGCAACGACTCCGATGGCCACCGTAATAATCGTGGAGGGATAGATCATGGCCCCCTTGACCTTCTTCTTGAGCTTGTCGGCTTTTTCAATGAACATGGCAATCCGGTTGAGGATAGTGTTCAACACACCACCCGCCTCCCCAGCTCTGACCATGTTGACATAGAGGTCATCAAAGGCCTTGGGGTGTTTTTCCAAGGCGTCGGCCAATGTCGTGCCCCCCGAGACATCCCGCCTGACGTCACTGATGGTTTTTTTGAGCGGCTTGTTTTCTGTCTGTTCGGCAAGGATGTCGAGGCTTTGAACGATGGGAAGTCCTGCATCGATCATGGTGGAAAACTGGCGGGTAAAAAGCATCACGTCATACGTCGTGACCTTGGGCCCCAGGCCCGGAATATTAATCTCCCTACTCAGCCCCTTTCCTTTCTCCCGTACCTGCGAAGGGATTGGCTGGATCCTTTGACTCCTAAGGCGAGCAAAAACCGCCTGAATATTTGTCGCCTCTATCTCCCCTTTAAGGACCTTCCCTTGAGCAGTCTTCCCTTGCCATACAAAGACCGGCATAAAAACCTCCCCTTATGTCTTGGAAATTAATCCTCTCTCAGCAATTTGAAATCCCAGCCTCTTAGGTTCAAAGTGCCATTGAAAAAATCGACCCCAACCCCTTGTCTGAATCGGTCACACGTATAGTCTCTTCGATGGTGGTCAGCCCTTCGCGAACTTTTTGAATGGCACTCATCCTGAGAGTGCTCATACCCAACTTCACCGCCTCCTGCTTTAGCTCGTTACCAAATACCCTTCTGAGCACTAATTCCTTTATGGCGTCATGCATTACCATGATTTCATAGATAGCCACTCGCCCACTATAGCCGGTGTTGTTGCAATCAGAGCAACCTGTGCCGTGATAAGGTTGAAAATCCGCCTGCAGATCCCCTTGATTGACACCGATATTGATCAGCACCTCGGGCATGACCTCCGCAGCCACCTTGCATTTTGGGCATATTTTGCGCACCAACCTCTGGGCTGCAATAAGATTTACCGATGAGGTGATCATAAATGGCTCGACCCCCATATTGATCATGCGGTCTACTGTGGAAGGGGCGTCGTTGGTATGTAAGGTGCTCAGGACCAAGTGGCCGGTCAATGCCGCCTTGACCGCAATCTGAGCCGTCTCCAAGTCTCGCATTTCTCCAACCATGATGATATCCGGGTCCTGACGGAGAAAGGACCTAAGACATGCCGCGAAGGTCAAACCGATTTCATCTCGTACCTGGACCTGGTTGACTCCACTGAGGTTGTACTCAATCGGATCCTCAGCGGTGCAGATGTTAACCCCCGGTTTATTGAGTTCAGCAAGACCGGAATAGAGAGTAGTGGATTTTCCACTGCCCGTGGGGCCGGTGATGAGCAGCATTCCGTAGGGCTTGAGGATCGCCTCTTGGAAGTCCTTGAGGCTCCGTGAATCAAATCCCAGCTTGGTCATATCCAGCTGGAGAGCGGACTTGTCTAGAAGCCGCATGACGATCTTCTCTCCAAACAATGTGGGAAGCACCGAGACCCGGATATCGATTTCCTGCCCTGCACCTACCTTTAGCCTGATTCGGCCATCCTGAGTCAGTCGCCTCTCGGCGATGTCTAGATCGGCCATGACCTTTACCCGGGAGACCAGTGCGGCCTTCAGCCTGGGAGGTGGGGTCATGATCTCTTCCAGGATACCGTCGACTCGAAAACGAACTCGGAAGATCTTCTCATAGGGTTCGATGTGGATGTCGCTCGCCCTGCGCTTAGCCGCATCAGACAAGATGGCATTGACCAAGATGACCACCGGGGCATCGTTGGTGGCCTGCTGGAGTTCCTTGAGGTTGATCTCTTCCTCACGAATCACCTCCACATCACCCTCGTCTAACCTTTTCAGGACATCGTCATAGGTGGCCGAACCGAAGCGATGGTCCAGGATCTTTTTAATAGCCGAGCCGGGAGACAGGACGACCCGCACACCACATCCTGTGATGAATTTGATCTCATTGATGGCCGCCAGGTTAGTTGGATCATTCATGGCAACGGTCAGCGTGGAACCCAGGAGTTTAAAAGGGATGAGCTGGTATTTATGGACGATTCGGACAGGAACTAGGTTGAAAGCCCTATCTTGGATCTCGACGTTCCCGATATCGACCATTTCGATGCCGAACTGCCGGCCAAGAAAATTTGTAAGCTGTTGCTCATCGGTGTATCCGAGACGGACCAACTCGTGGACCAGATTTGTGCCGTTTTTCTTCTGAACATCCAGGGCTTCTTGGAGTTGATCACGATTGATGACTCCTCCTCGAACTAGGATTTCTGCTATCCGCGGCTCCATAAATTCCTCTGTTCTAAATCTTTAATTATCTTAGAAACTCCCTCTCGTGTCAATCTGATATAGAGTTAGGTGATGTATTAGGACTTTGTGTCAGCAAAAGGAAATGGGGAACGCTCCTGCAAATCTCAGACAAAACCCACAAGAGGAGGTACCCCATGCTGCCGGCAGTAATCGTAAGCATAAATCAGGCCTTAGTGAGATCAAGACATTTTGTATCGATTCGTGGGAAGGAGAGTATCGCAGCGCGGCTCGGGTGGCGCTGAAGGAGATCGTGGAAAGACGGATGAGACATGGGGTAGAACGCAGCTTGCAGGAGCTTCAGGCTCGTGACGTTGCGGATAGTCGAAACGGGTACTTTTGCAGGCATCTTTTAACCGAGCTGGGAGATCTAGAGCTGTCGATTCCCCGTACCCGTACCTTCAGTGCCATTGGGATTATGCATCAGGTTGCCGGGGGTCTGGGTCGGCGGGCTGGCCACGTTGAACGGATGATCCTGTTGGCGTTTACCCTAGGGTTGGCTACCCGAAAAGTGGGTCAGGCTCTTTTGCCCATATTGGAGGAGAAGGTCAGCGCTTCTACGGTGAGTGCTGTGGCCAAGCAGCTCGATGAGGTGGTGCAGGCTTATCAGCGCCGGCCCCTTTTAGATCGCTTCGAGGTGTTGGTTTTGACGGGGTGGTGCTCAAGCGCAAAACGGGGTTAGGGGCGCAAAAGCGACCGGTCCTGGTGGCCCTAGGGATCTGTGCCGATGGCAAGCGTGAGCTGATTGATTTCCGCCAGGCTTTCTCAGAGTCGCAGGCTGAGAAGGAGGGTTTCTTATACGATCTGTACCGGCGAGGGCTCAAAGGAGAGTGCTTAAAGCTGATCATCACCGATGGAGGCAAGGGACTCAAGGTCGCGCTGTCACTGGTGTTCGAGCACATCCCTGTGCAGCTGTGCTGGGCCCATAAGACACGCTACGTCGTGAACAAAGTCCGGCAGGTGGACCAGCGGTCGGTCAAAAATGATCTGCATCGGATCAGCCATGCCCGTTCCCTTCTCTCAGCCCACCAGGCGGCACAGGGCTTTGTGGCCAAGTGGCAAAAGCTCTATCCTCAGGCCACTGCGTGCCTGAGCCGAGATCTATCGGAACTGCTTACCTTCCTTCGGGTGCGCCTGAGACTACCGGGTACTTCGCTTCGAACGACTAACCCCGATTCGAAAAAATAATCGAGGGATTTCCGGTGTGGAGCGGCTTAGCACACCAGTTACCGGCATTTTGATCGTCGGTCTGCAACTACACTAAAGGTGAGTTTCTGATTCATGCTTGAAACAGGTATTTGTCGCGATCTGATGCTCATCAGGGAAGATTTCTTTGACTGATTAATTTCGGATCGGGGCTAATGCTATTGAACGACGCTTTCGGGAGGTAAAACGCAGGACTCGACCGATGGGAACCTTTAGCGATCATACAAGTATTGACCGTATCTTATTTGCGGTCTTTACCCATGAGAACTACACGGAAGGAACGTCTACCCCATTTCTCCTGACACAAAACACTCGAAGTTACCTAGAGTTATCTGATGTTCAGAACTGCGGACAAATCGCCAAGTTATCTGTCTTTAGTCCGCAATGCGGCCTGCGCAGCGGCAAGCTTTGCTATCGGGACTCGATAAGGAGAGCAGCTCACATAGTCCAGGCCGATTTCATGGCAGAAACCGACTGAGCTGGGATCACCTCCGTGCTCACCACAGATTCCTAATTCCAGGTTCCTCTTTACCCCACGCCCTTTTTTTATAGCTACTCGCATTAGGGCACCGACCCCCTCTCGGTCGATGCTAACGAAAGGGTCCTCGGGCAGGAGTCCTAGAGCCACATAGCCAGGAAGAAATTTTCCGGCGTCGTCCCTGGACATACCAAGACAGGTCTGTGTCAAGTCGTTGGTGCCGAAGGAAAAAAAATCAGCCTCTTGAGCTATTTGATCGGCCACCAGGCAAGCACGTGGGAGCTCAATCATGGTTCCAATCAGGTAGCGCACCTTGACCCCATAGTTCTGCATGGTCTCCAGAGCAACCCTGTGAACGATCTCCCCTTGTGTATGGAACTCCTCCCTACTCCCTACCAACGGGATCATAACCTCAGGAAAGGGATCCGCTCCCTCCTGACGAAGTTCACAGGCCGCCTGGAATATTGCCCGGACCTGCATCTCCGTGATCTCAGGAAAAGAAATACCCAGGCGACAACCTCTATGACCGAGCATCGGATTGAACTCATGAAGAGCCTCCACTTTCTCCTTGAGAGTCTCTGCCGATACCGACATCTTGCGGGCGAGGTCAATAATCTCATGTTCCGTCTTAGGCAAAAACTCGTGGAGCGGAGGATCTAAGGTACGAATGGTAACCGGCAGCTTTCCCATAACCTTTAGGATGCCCTTAAAGTCCCCCTTTTGAATCGGCAGGAGCTTGCCCAAGGCATTGCGCCGACCCATTTCGTCTTCCGCTAGGATCATCTCCCGGACGTGGTCTGGGCGGTCGCCCGAAAAGAACATATGTTCCGTGCGACACAGCCCGATACCCTCTGCACCAAAGGCCATGGTGATCTCAGCCTGGTCGGGAAGGTCTGCGTTTGTCCTGACTCCGATCTTGCGTGTCTCGTCCGCCCATTTCATTAGCTTGGTAAATTGTTGGTAAACCCGAGACTGTTTCGAATTTAAAGTCCGGTCAATCAAAACCTGAAGGACATCGGAGGGAAAGGTTTTGATCTCACCTCGAATCACCTCACCTGTGGCCCCATCTAACGAAATCCAATCTCCCTCCCGGAGCTTTATGTCTTTGACCCTCATCTCATGAGCGTCATAATCGATATTCAAGGCTTCGCAGCCGACCACACAGACCTTGCCCATCTGCCGCGCAACCAGGGCGGCGTGTGAGGTCATCCCCCCCCGTGCAGTGAGGATACCTTCGGCCGCTTTGATCCCCCGGATGTCTTCCGGACTCGTCTCGATCCGGCAAAGGATTACCTTTTCCCCTTGTCTCTCCCGCGCCTCTGCGTCTTCCGCATGGAAGGCGATACGACCCGTGGCTGCGCCCGGTCCAGCAGGCAGACCCTTTCCCAGGACTCGTCCCTCTCTACTAGCTCGCTGCTTGTCCTCGTGGTCGAAGATGGGACGCAAGAGTTGGTTCAGATGATCTGGCTCAATGCGCAGTAGCGCCTCCTTCTTCGAAATAATCCGTTCTTTGACCATATCCACCGCGACTCTGACAGCGGCAAAGCCCGTGCGCTTCCCTGTCCGGGTCTGAAGCATCCAAAGTTTGCCGCCTTCGATGGTGAACTCGATGTCCTGCATCTCCTTGTAGCGCTTTTCCAAAACTTTACAGAGACGCTGCAACTCGGTGTACGGCTTCGGTAAGACATCTCTCAGCTCTGCGATCAGGCGCGGCGTTCGGATGCCGGCTACCACATCCTCACCCTGGGCGTTTTCTAAAAATTCCCCGTACAGGCGTTTTTCCCCAGTGGCAGGATCACGCGTGAACGCCACGCCGGTGGCACAGTTCTCTCCCAAATTCCCGAACACCATGGTCTGAACATTCACCGCAGTACCCCAGGCGCCTGGGATACGATAGAACTCGCGATAGGCAATGGCTCGATCGTTGTTCCATGAGCCAAATACGGCCCCGATAGCACCCCAGAGCTGCTCTGTTGGATCTTCTGGGAAATCCTTTCCCACTCTCGCCTTGATCTCCTCTTTATATTCTGCCACGAGTTCCTCGAGGTCCGCAGCGGTCAACTCGGTGTCGAACCGGACACCCCGTATCTCTTTTTTGCGCTCGAGAATGATCTCAAATGGATCGCGTTCTTGTTTCTCCCTTGGCTTAAGTCCCAAAACAACATCACCGTACATCTGGACAAAGCGGCGATAAGAATCGAAGGCAAAGCGAGGGTTCTGCGTGCGGGCGATCAGCCCCTGAACGGTTTGATCATTGAGGCCCAGGTTTAGAATCGTATCCATCATCCCAGGCATGGATTCACGGGCCCCTGATCGAACTGATACCAGAAGAGGGTTCTTTGTATCACCAAACCCCTTTCCCATAATCTTTTCGACCCGGCGAAGCGCCCCCATGACCTCTTTTTCCAGACCTCTAGGATACCGGTGCCCACGCGAGTAATAATAGCTGCACACGTCTGTTACTATCGTAAACCCTGGCGGCACCGGCACTCCCATCCGTGTCATCTCATGGAGCCCCGCTCCCTTCCCTCCAAGGAGATTCCTCATGGTCGCTTTGCCCTCAGCCCTTCCGCTACCGAAGAAATAAATATTCTTTTTTACCTTACCCATTGCTCCCCTCCCCATTGCGCTTTACAATTCGATTCCATTTTGTCTTACAGGCTTGGGCCGACGTTGCAATCAAGTTATATCAAACACGGGGTTTGAATCCCCATGTTCGACCAAAGGGGAGAGCTGCCGCTTCTCCCCTTTGGAAACCCCATCGGCTTTGTGCCCGCCTCAAGAGGCGGGGTTTACATTGAATCAACGCCGCCCCAATAGACCCGTAATCCCAACAAATTTCTGGTCCTCAATAAGTTCCCACTAGAGTGGCAGACCAATGCCCTCGTTCACTGAGGTTTGCGGTCTTTACCCTCACGGCCCTGGAGGTCATAGGTCAGGATGAAACGACATCGAGCACCCGTGTAACATTTGGGTTCTCTCAAGCCTACAAACTGAATAATAAAGATCAGGCAACGCAAAAGATGTCAAGAAAGGATACCGATTTCAACTCCTTATTGATTTGGAACTCGATAAAACGGGACAAAATAGAGCGGGTCTCATTGAGGGCGGGAAGTGAGAGGTTGAGAGAGGGGTTTGCAACCGAGTCCTCCACCTGAATCCGAGTCAAAGCATGAAGGGTCTCCAAAGACAGGGCAAGGGTCTCTTTTCTAAAGTCAAAGCAGGCCTCACAGAGGATTCCGCCATCACGCAGGCTGAAGCACCATCCAACTTTAGACTTCGACTTCTGTTTTTGAAGATCCACACCTTCCGCCTCATCACCTAACCCTGGCTGTTTTTTCCCACACCTGCGGCAGCAGTCCAGCATCGGCTGATAACCCGAAAGCCTTAGCAGCTTCATCTGAAAAATGGTAAGAAGAGAAAGCGAAGGTTGGTTTTCCTCAATGCTGACCAGCCCCTGTTTAAGATGCTCGAAGAGCATCCGGTTCTCTTCGCGCTCACGGGTGAGCTCGTCTGTGATTTCCACGAGATAAGAGGCATAGGCAATCTTTTCTAGATTCATCGTAAGGTCTTTAAAAACTAAAAGCCAGTCACAGGCATTTATAAAGGTGAGGGAGCTGTGGGGACGTTCTTGGAAGTGTAGATTGACCAAGCAGAAAGGCTCCAGGACATTAACAAACCTTTTACGCGACCTCTTGGCACCCTTGGCAATTCCGGTAACTTTTCCGTGATCCCGAGTGAGAAAAGAAACAATTTTATCGGATTCCCCAAAGGGCCTAGATCGTAAAACAATGGCTGGGGTTACACAGGGCTCCCGCATGTGCCAACTATCCCTTCCTTAATTATTATTATGACTCATAACATTCCCTGCCCAGAGTCGCAAACCCTTTGAAAAATCAGCGACTTCTGGAAAATTCCGCCTTGACAAGCCTGCGGGTGATGATTACATTTTGCCCATTCTATCCTTAGAGGTACCGGAAGTTAATGAACGAGAAAGACAGGAAAGAGGGCGAGCAGCCTGAAGAAGATCAGGCAAAGGTGGGTGCCGACCAAGAAGAGAGAGAAAAGCCCCCTCTCTCAGAGGTAGACAATCTCCGTCAACAACTGGAGGCTAAGGAACTTGAGGCGAAGCAGAACCATGAGCGTTTTCTCAGACAGTTGGCAGAGATGGAAAACTTCAAAAAGCGTACGGCTCGGGAGAAGGAAGAGACCATCAAATATGGCAATGAGGGTTTGGTCCGGGATCTTCTGCCAATCCTGGACAACCTGGAACGTGCGGTGGAGCATGCGCAGGGAGGGGGAAATGGCAAGCCGCTCCTTGAAGGGATAGAGATGATCCTCAAGTCCCTACTCGAAGTTCTCCAAAAACACGGCGTCACACAGATATCTGCCAAGGGGGAGCCATTTGACCCGCAAAAACACGAGGCCTTTGCCCAGGTGGAAAGCGAGGACCTTAAAGCGAACACCGTTGTAGAGGAGCTTCACAAAGGATACCTTCAATTTGACCGTCTTCTTCGCCCTTCGCTGGTGAGTGTAGCTAAGTCCCCAGAAACAAAAAAGAAAGAGAGTGACCCGGGAGAGGTTGAAAACGGGGAAGGGGATGATTAAATAACAATAAATTTTGTATTCGGCATGCTGTACTTAAAGATTCAGAATTTGAGGGGAGCAAACGATGGCAAAGGTTATTGGGATTGATTTAGGGACCACCAATTCTTGCGTGGCGATTATGGAGGGAGGCGACCCTACCGTTATTGCCAACTCCGAGGGTGGTCGCACCACTCCTTCTGTCGCCGCCTTCTCTGACAGCGGGGAGCGCTTAGTAGGGCAGATAGCCAAGAGACAATCCATCACGAATCCGGAGAACACCATCTTTGCTGTCAAGAGGCTCATTGGCAGGCGATACGACGACCCTTTGGTTCAGAAGTCGCTGAAGGTCCTTCCATACAAAATTGTCGCGTCGGACAACGGCGATGGCTGGGTGGAGTCCAGGGGGAAACAGTACAGCCCACAGGAGATCTCCGGCTTTATTCTGCAGAAGATGAAGCAAACGGCGGAGGATTACTTAGGAGAGAAGGTAAATGACGCGGTGATCACGGTGCCGGCCTATTTTAACGACAGCCAAAGGCAGGCAACTAAGGACTCGGGGCGGATCGCCGGGCTGAACATCCTCAGGATCATCAACGAACCCACGGCGGCCTCCCTGGCCTACGGACTAGATAAAAAGAAGGACGAGAAGATTGCCGTATTCGACCTTGGCGGGGGCACCTTTGATATTTCCATCCTCGAACTCGGGGACGGGGTGTTCGAGGTCAAGGCGACCAACGGGGATACCTTTCTGGGGGGTGAGGATTACGATCAAAGGGTGATTGATTATCTAGCGGATGAGTTCAGAAAGGACCAAGGCATCGATCTGCGCAAAGATCGGATGGCGTTGCAGCGCTTGAAGGAGGCTGCGGAGAAGGCTAAGTGTGAGCTGTCCTCTTCCATGGAAACGGATATCAACCTGCCTTTTGTTACCGCCGATCAGAATGGGCCGAAGCATCTTAATATCAAGCTTACCCGCTCCAAGCTGGAGGCCCTCTGCGCGGATCTGCTCGACATGACAGAGGGTCCCTGCCGGCAGGCCCTTAAAGACGCCAGCTTAACCCCTGCCGACATCAATGAGGTCATCCTGGTAGGGGGAATGACCCGGATGCCTGCGGTACAAGAAAAGGTAAAGAAGATCTTCGGGAAGGATCCGAACAAGAGTGTGAACCCGGACGAGGTGGTGGCCGTGGGTGCAGCTATTCAGGCAGCTGTTCTTACGGGAGAGGTCAAGGATGTCCTTCTCCTCGACGTGACGCCTCTCACTCTCGGGATCGAAACGCTGGGTGGAGTTGCTACCAAGCTGATAGAGCGCAACACGACCATCCCAACACGGAAGGGCCAAACCTTTTCGACGGCACAGGACAATCAGACGGCCGTTTCGATTCGCGTCCTTCAGGGAGAAAGAGAGATGGCATTGAACAATAAACTGCTGGGCCAATTCGACCTGGTCGGGATACCTACGGCACCTAGGGGGATGCCTCAGATTGAGGTAAGCTTCGATATCGATGCTAATGGAATCGTTCATGTTTCGGCAAAGGATCTGGGAACTGGAAAAGAGCAGTCGATCAAGATTACCGCGTCGAGCGGCCTGAACGATGATGAGATCAAGCAGATGATAAAGGATGCGGAGCTCCACGCCGCTGAGGACAAGAACCGTAAAGAGGTAGTAGAGGCCCGAAACCATCTGGACTCTCTCATCTATACAACCGAGAAATCCCTTAAGGACTACGGAGGAGATTTGGAGTCGGGCGTCAAGACAGAGATCGAGGCGGCGCTGGAGAAGGCCAAGAAGGCCATGGAGAGTCAGGATGCTCAAACGGTCCGCTCCGCCGCAGAGGAGCTAAGCCGCTCCTCCCATAAACTCGCCGAGGCAATGTACGCCAAGACATCTCAACAGCAACAACCGCAACAACCCTCCGAGCAGCAGGAGAATAAACCGACAGATGGAGGAGCAAAGAAAGAGGATGTGGTGGATGCCGACTTCGAGGAGGTCAAGGATTAGACAAGGGGAAAGAGAGCGTCGACCATAACCAATAAAAGCCCCTACTCCCTCTGTCTTTGAGGAGAGGGGCTTTTTAGTTATAGTTAAGGGAGCATACTCAAGAGGGATTGACGATTGAACGGGAAGAGAGACTATTACGAGTTGCTGGGCATTGATCGAAACGCCGGCGAAGAGGAACTCAAAAAAGCCTACCGGAAGCAGGCCTTAAAATATCATCCCGATCGGAATCCGGGCGACAAGCAGTCCGAGGAGAAATTTAAGGAGGTTTCTGAGGCCTACCAAATCCTTTCAGACCCGGGGAAAAGATCCCAATACGATCGGTTCGGCCATGCTGCCTTTGGCGATGGGGGACCGTTTAGTGCTGGATTCGATTTTACCTCAGGCTTTGAAGATATCTTCGGGGATATCTTCGGCGAATTCTTCGGCACCAGTACAGGCAGGCGCCGGGGCCGAGCGCAGCGCGGGGACGATCTACGTTACAATCTGGATATCAGTTTTGAGGATGCGGCTTTCGGAACAGAAAAAAAGATTAAAATCCCCCAGCACGGTCCCTGTGACACCTGTAGTGGGACCGGATCAAAGCCCGGCTCTTCACCTCAAACCTGCCCAACTTGCCGCGGGAGGGGACAGGTAATTTTCCAGCAAGGTTTCTTCAGCGTCTCCAGAACCTGCAACCACTGTCGAGGGCAGGGAACCATTATTCCGGACCCCTGTTCCGCCTGTCATGGATCCGGACGGATGCGTAAGCTTCACACGCTAAACGTGAAGATCCCCGCAGGAGTGGATACTGGCTCTCGACTCAAGATCAGAGGTGAGGGTGAAGGCGGGAGTTTAGGCGGACCCCCGGGAGATCTCTATGTCGTCATTAGAGTCCAAGAGCATTACATTTTCTTACGTGACGGGTTGGAGATCATCTGCGAGGTCCCCCTCGGTTTTGTCCAGGCGACGCTAGGTGCAGAGATCGAGGTGCCCACATTGAAGGGAAAAGTCAAGATCAAGATCCCTCCCGGGACCCAATCGGGAAAAGTATTTCGCCTCAAGGGGAAGGGCATAAAAGACGTCCACGGATATCAGCAGGGAGACCAGCACGTGCGGGTGATTTTAGAGACACCTACCCATCTGACGGCCAGACAAAAGGAGCTATTAAAAGAGTTCGCGGAGCTTGTGGGAGAGGAAGTTCATCCCCTCTCTAAAGGCTTTTTCGATAAAGTCAAGGAGATGTTTGGATAGGCACTCCCTCCTCGATTATCCTCTTCCTTCCAGATTGCCTTTGACCTCAAGAGAATTCTTGACGGAAGTGGCTGCGTAGGTTAACTTCGCAGTAGGGGAAATTATGGACGAGATAGAAAAGAACCCTGAAAGTCAGGAATGGAAAGAAGTACCGTCAGAGATTCCTGATGTCATCCCGCTGTTGCCTATTCGCGACATCGTCATCTATCCCTACATGATGCTCCCGCTCTTTGTCGGGAGAGACATCTCAATTCGCGCAGTTGAGGAGGCCCTGTCGCGTGACCGTCTCATCTTTCTAGTAGCCCAGAGGAATGCGCAAGAAGACAACCCTACTCCTGATGCCATCTATAGGATTGGTACGGTGGCCTCCATCCTGCGCATGCTTAAACTGGCCGACGGCAGGGTGAAAATCCTGGTGCAGGGCATGGCCAAGGGTGAAGTCGAGAATTTTCTCCGAGAGAAGCCTTTCTTTGAGATAAAAATCCGCAAGATCGTCGAACACCCAATCCAAGAAGTGTCCGTGGAGGTCGAGGCCTTGATGAGGAATGTCAAGGAGAAGATCGAGCAGATTTTAAATCTGAAGAGCCTGCCGCCTGAGATCGTCATGGTCACGGACAACGTGAGTGAGCCCGGGGTATTGGCGGATCTGGTGGCCTCGAATCTACGACTGAAGATCGAGGAGAGCCAGGGTATTCTGGAGGTCTCTGCCCCTATGGACCGATTGAGAAAGGTCAATGAACTCCTCAGCAGAGAGCTGGAACTTTCGACCGTGCAGGCCAGGATACAAAATCAGGCAAAGGACGAGATCAACAAGACCCAGCGCGAGTATTTTCTGAGAGAGCAGCTCAAGCAGATCCACCAAGAATTGGGCGAGGGGGATGAGCGCGCTGAGGAAATCAATGAGCTAAAGAACCAGATCGAAAAGGCCAAGATGCCTCTGGAGGTAAAACGGGAAACGGAGAAACAATTAAAGCGCCTAGAGCAGATGCACCCCGAGGCGTCTGAGGCATCCCTGGTCCGCACCTATCTGGATTGGCTCGTAGAGTTGCCCTGGGGCAAAAGGACCAAGGATAATCTGAACATTCAATTGGCCAAAAAGGTACTCGACGAAGATCATTACAATCTGGAAAAAGTAAAGGAGCGGATCCTCGAATATCTCGCCGTCAACAAGCTCAGGAGGAAGATCAAGGGACCCATCATTTGCTTCGTCGGGCCACCAGGGGTAGGAAAAACATCTTTGGGGAAGTCCATCGCCCGTGCATTGAGAAGAAACTTCACGCGTGTCTCCCTTGGGGGCACCCGCGATGAGGCGGAGATCAGGGGACACAGGCGAACCTATGTAGGGGCCTTGCCGGGAAGAATCATTCAGGGAATCAAGCAGGCAGGATCGAAGAATCCTGTATTTATGCTAGACGAAATCGATAAGCTTGGGATTGATTTCCGGGGAGACCCGTCCGCGGCCCTGTTGGAGGTTTTGGACCCCGAGCAGAACCACGCCTTTAGCGATCATTATTTGAATTTACCCTTCGACCTTTCCCATGTCCTGTTCATCTGCACGGCCAATCTGCTGGATCCAGTCCCTCCAGCCCTTAAGGATAGAATGGAAGTCATAGATCTATCTGGTTATACCAATGAAGAGAAGCTGGAAATTGCCCGCAAGTTTCTCATCCCCAGACAGCTGGAAGAGAATGGGATATCTACCCGCAGCTTAGAACTATCCGATGATTCTGTGCTACGCATCATTTCCCAGTACACCAAAGAGGCTGGATTAAGGAATTTAGAACGGGAGATCGCCTCCATTTGCCGTAAGGTGGCGCGTAAGATCGCGGAGGGAAAGCAAGAGATAACGCGTGTCACACGGGGGAATCTCCATCTCTTTTTAGGGCCACCCAAGTTTATCTCTGAAACAGAACGGGAGCAGAACGAGATCGGTGTCGCGACAGGATTGGCCTGGACCAGTGCCGGGGGAGAGATCCTGCACGTGGAGGCCTCACTCGCCAAGGGCCGAGGAAACCTCACACTAACCGGGCAATTGGGCGATGTGATGAAAGAGTCCGCTCAGGCGGCCGTGAGCTACGCCCGCTCTCATGCCAAGAAGCTGGGGATAGAGGAGGACTTTTATCAGAAATTGGATATTCATATCCATGTTCCGGCCGGGGCCATTCCAAAGGACGGACCCTCTGCAGGGATCACCATGGGAACCGCGCTGATCTCTACCTTGACCAAACGACCCGTCAGTCTGAATGTAGCCATGACTGGAGAAATTACCCTGCGCGGCAGAGTCCTGCCGGTCGCCGGACTGAAGGAAAAATGCCTGGCGGCCTATCGAGCTGGGATTTCAACGATCATCGTCCCCGATCGAAACGAGAAGGACTTGGACGAGATCCCCAAGGCTCTACGACGTAAATTGCGTTTTGTTTTGGCCAAGACCATGTCGAATGTTTTGGATGCGGCCCTTCTGCCTAAAAGAGAAAGATCACCCAGAGCCCAAGTCACGGAAAAAAAATTGGCTCCGGCTAAAGAAAAGCGGAGGAAAAAGGCCAGGAGGCTTCCCGACAAGGTAAGGAGGGAGAGACTAGTTCCCCTAAGGGTCTAGATGAAATTACAGGAGCTAGGGGAGTTCGGTCTTATTGAGAGGATTCGGAAGGCCACCCCGAGGGGTCGGGGGGTTCGTCTAGGAATCGGAGACGACGCCGCTTGGGTAAGGTCCAGGCAGGATTCGCTTCTCATCACATCAGACCTCCTTATTGAAGGCGTTCACTTTGATCTTAAGTGGACCTCCTTTTTTGAACTGGGCTATAAGACACTTTCCGTCAATTTGAGTGACCTGGCCGCCATGGGGGGGAAACCTGCCTATTTGGTTATTTCCCTGGGAATTCCTATTGACTTCAAGGCCGAAGATGTAGAAGAATTTTATCGCGGGATAAGGCGACTGGCTTCCCAGAACGGTGTGGCTCTCGTGGGGGGAGACACCAGCGTGTCCAGCTCCTTTTTCATCAGTGCCTTTTTAGTAGGTCATGCCCCATTCAGACCCATCACGCGAAGCGGTGCAAAGGTCGGAGATGATCTCTATGTTACGGGAACCGTTGGAGACTCTGCCCTGGGACTGGAGCTTCTCAAGTCTTCAAAGGCCAGGGGCAAACGGGGCGAGATTGCCTATCTTCGGTCTCGTCATCGCTTTCCAACCGCTCGTCTGAAGGCCGGAGCCTTCTTGGCAAAGAAAAGGCTTGCCAGGGCTATGATCGATATTAGCGACGGTCTGCTTCAGGATCTTTCCCATCTCTGCAAGGCCAGCAGGACCGGTGCAGTCATTTGGAGAGAGGCCCTGCCTCTCTCCCGGCCTTATCAGAGTTGCGCAGGTTGGAAAGGTGTACGCTACGCCCTCACGGGAGGGGAAGACTATGAACTCCTCTTCAGTATCCGTGCTCAGGACAGAGCTCGTCTGGAAAAGACCCGCAAACAGTTAGGTGTGCGGGTAACACGTATCGGAAAGTGTGTTCCCGCCCGTAGGGGGATCACGGTCGTCAACTCCAAAGGAGCCCATCTGCCATTCTCAGAAGCGGGTTACGACCACTTCAAGAACAGACCGTAATTTCTGAATTCAACCGCCCATGACCCACATCAAACCTGAAGCCCTCCACTTCCGCACAGTTTTGGGATTAATGAGCCTGATGTGTTACGGAAAAGAAAGAAGATGGACACGGAGCGCCTAGCAAAGCTCTTAGAAGGGGTTCGTAAGGGGAGAGTCACGGTCAGCGGGGCCGTGGAAAGACTCCGTCACCTTCCTTTTGAGGATCTCGGTTTTGCCAAGGTGGACCATCACCGATCGCTGAGGCAGGGGTTCCCAGAGGTCATCATGGGAGAGTCAAAGGCAACAGACGCTATCGCAGCGATTGCGCGGGCGATGCAGAAACGAGGGGCAAATGTGCTGATCACTCGGCTCTCACCAGACAAGATGGTGCCCCTTCGCAAACGAATCAAGGGACTGCGTTATCATGCTGAAGCCCGCGCAGCGACGTGGATCGGGAAGAAGATCTCGGAGAAGGGAAAGGGTGTGATTCTAGTCATCTGTGCCGGGACATCAGATATTCCGGTTGCGGAAGAAGCGGTACTGACCGGAGTGATGATGGGCAATCGGGTGGAACGGCTATTTGATGTTGGAGTGGCGGGAATTCATCGCCTTTTGGATAACCGACAGAGGCTTCTGTCGGCCTCCGTCCTAATTGTCGTTGCAGGCATGGAAGGGGCCTTGCCCAGCGTGGTAGCCGGGATGATGGACAAGCCGGTGATTGCAGTACCCACGAGCATCGGCTACGGGGCGAGCTTCCAAGGTATCTCGGCTCTACTGGGGATGCTAAATTCATGCGCGGCTGGAGTTACTGTGGTAAACATTGATAACGGCTTCGGGGCTGGCTTTGCGGCTAGCCTTATCAATCGAATCTGAGGAGCTGAAATCGCTGACTTAAACCTTGTGCTTTGAGGGAGGAGCATCATAATGGCCAAGGGGGGGAGGTATAGAATTATCAGGAGTTCCCCGGATCTAACCGTCAAGATCGTGGGCAAGACGCAAGCCGAGGTCCTTGCCAACTCGGCCTTTGCTCTTTACGACCTAATGACTGATTTAGAAAAGGTCCAGGAACAGGACCACCTCCCTTTGGAAGTCGAAGGGATAGATGACGATGATTTGATTGTGAACTGGATGCGTGAACTCCTGTATCTCTATCAGGGTAGCGGATACCTCCTCAAGGAATTCGAGGTCCATGAGGCTAGAGACTTCTACGTCCGCGCCGAGGGAAGAGGCGAGAAATTCGACCCTGATCGCCATGAAATTCAGAAGGACATTCGTTCTGTAGTTTACCGCCAATGCCGTATGGGAAGAACCGGCGATCAATGGACGGCGCAGATAAGCTTCGAACTCTGATCCGGAATGGTCCAAGTTATGGAGAGGGAGTATGATGGGACGGCCTTGATTGCCGATCCCATTCACCACTATATCCAGTTCACAATTCCGCAGAAGAAAGGGGAAATCACCGAGAAGGATATCATTGATTCCCCTTGGGTCCAAAGACTCCGCTATATTTACCAGCTGCAGAGCGCCCGCTGGGTATATCCTTCGGCAGAGCATAGCCGGTTCCAACACTCCCTCGGGGCTATGCACCTTGCCGGAGAGTTTGCCAAGCATCTCTACCCTTCGCTCTACCGGATTCTGGGAGACCAGTGCCCTTCTGCACCTTTCATTGAGGAGTATTTAAGGGTGACCGGACTCCTCCATGATGTTGGGCATGGTCCCTTCGGTCATTTTTTTGATGACAACTTTCTCGCGGAATTCAAGATCACCCATGAGGATATAGGGCAGGTCATTATTCGAGAGAAGCTAGGTGAACTGATTCAGCAGTTATGCCGCAGCCCGAGTGGCCCCTTCGCCCCTGGAGAAAAGCTTAATCCGGAGGACATCGCTTTCCCTATAAAAAAAAATGGCAAGGATGATAAACAGAAGCCTAAATGGCTTAGGCTCCTTCAGCCCTTGACCAGCGGGATTTATACCTTCGATAACCTGGACTACGTTTCGCGTGATTCTTACATGTGTGGTGTCGCGGTCGGACCCATTGATCGGCAGCGACTGATCCATTACTCCTTCTTCAGCCCCAAAGGCCTCACCCTCCACAAGTCTGGTAACACGGCGCTAGCCATGTTTTTAAACACTCGCCTTTACCTCTACACCAATGTCTATTATCACCGAACCACGCGCGCCATCGATCTCCACCTGAAAGAAATTTTTCCGGAAACCATTCAGGAGATCTTTCCGGGGAACCCACTGGACCATATGGAACGCTACCTTTATCTCACAGACTGGTCCTTATTGGAGGAGGTCTCTCGCTGGCGCTGGGGGGAGAAAGACCACAAAGGCCTAGCACGAGAGTGGGGAAGGATTCTGGGTCGAGACATCAAATGGAAAATGGCCTATGATCGAACTCTATCACTAAACAAGCTGCGCTACGGCATGGCCTTGGTCCAGGAGGCCGACTGGGAAAACCGTATGCGAGCCTCTCTTCCGCCTTCTGCCCACGATTTGGTTTTTCGCGTTGATATGGCGGCTCAAGACCCCAGGCCAGAAAGTCCCTTTGCCATGGGAAAGAAGCAGATCTACATCTTCGACCCCTCCACGGGTGAGATCACGAGTGAATCCCTAGCAGAGCTCTTTGAGTTTATCCCCTCAAAAGTAGTCCAGTTTCGAGTCTTTGCTCTGGACCACAAAAGTGACCGTCTGCTGGCCGAGATAGCCGAGGAATCATTGAAGGGCAAGCCACCTGCAGTAAAGACGAGCGTTTAAAGGGCCCATCGTAAGCACTGAGCCATCAGGGAAGAAGCAATCCGCGCGGTACGAGAGTTCCTTATCCAAGGCAGCAGCTGTGAACAAAGCAGAAGAACCCATCATCAAGATCCCGGTCTTAGATCTTAAGTCCCAGTACCGGAGGATCGGGACTGAGATCCGTCAGGCCCTCGATGAGGTCCTGGATTCCCAGGCCTTCATCCTAGGCCCAGTAGTACAGCAATTCGAGGAACGGGTGGCTTTTTATCTACAATGTCACGCTGCCATCGGTGTGGCCTCCGGGAGCGACGCGTTGCTCCTTTCCCTGATGGCGCTCGGAATCGGTAAAGGAGACGGGGTTTTGGTCCCGTCCTTTACCTTCATCTCCACGGTTTCCTGTGTTACTCGCCTAGGGGCAACCCCACTCTTTGTGGACATCGATCCGGAAACCTACCTGATGGATCCAGGGGCGGTGGAGGGTCTCCTGAAAGAGAGGTTCAAGCCGCACCCAGACGGACAGGGATTCATTGACCCGAAGACCCGCTGTCGGGTCAAAGTCATCTTGCCGGTCCACCTCTTCGGCCAATGTTGCTCCATGGCACCCATGGTCTCGTTGGCAGGCAAACATCGTCTTCACATTGTCGAGGACGTCGCCCAGGCCTTTGGCGCACGGTTCCAGTTAAATCCAGGGACCTCAAAGGCTGCCGGGACTGCAGGGGATTTTGGATGCTTTTCTTTTTTTCCCACCAAGACCCTGGGCGGAATAGGAGACGGAGGTCTGGTGGCAACCGAGAAGAGTCCATTGGCCGACAAGATCAGGATGCTCAGAGTCCATGGGCAAGGCTCGAAGTATCATCATCAGGCCGTGGGCATCAACTCACGGCTGGATGTGATACAGGCCGCAGTGCTACAGGTTAAGATGCGCTACTTGGACCAGTGGTGCGATGAGAGAATTCAGCGAGCCGATCTCTACCATAGCCTTCTTTCGGAGACAGGACTGATCGGGAACCAGATTGTCGCCATCCCTCCGTTAGGCGATGGCAAGTGCCATGTCTATAACTGCTACGTGATCCGCGTGCGCCGCCGGGACGAGCTGAGACGTTATCTCATAGAGCACGGGATACATACACAGGTGTACTACCCGCTTCCCCTACACCTACAGCCCTGTTTCGAGCATCTAGGCCACCACAAGGGAGACTTTCCCAACGCTGAGCTGGTGACCTCTCAGGTACTCGCCATCCCCATGTTCCCCGAGCTAACTTCTCAGCAGCAGGAAATGGTTGTTGAGGGGATCGCCGATTTTTACCGTAAATAGCGTATGGCGCGGATATCATCTATTTAGCGCAGGGCACGTACCATTAGCGTCACCCCGACGACGAACAGTAAGCTCAGCAGGACACGGTTGAACGTCTTTTGGTTCACTCGATCCTGGGATTTAAGACCAAGGTAGAACCCCATCAAACTAAAAACAGTAACCAACAACGAAAGGAGGAGAGTCGAGGGGGTCAATAGACCCCAAGTTGAGACAGCGATAAGCTGGCTTACCTTGGCAACCATGAATGTCGTGGCAACCGATTTCACAAATTCTTGCTTC